>CAZCAU010000012.1:0-32398 GCA_964496855.1 uncultured Desulfurococcales archaeon | reverse complement strand
GGGCAGAAACTTTGGATTATAGCTTTTTGTATCATAGTGTGTCTTTTTATGCCTCTAAGTGCTATTAGATAAGCTGATGTTGTATGCTTGTCTAATCTGTACTTTTCCATAACCTCGCCGTGTTCTCTGGGAATCCCCGGTAAATTCATAAGGGATACTGGTTCCCGAGGAGAGCCTTATTGGCTCCCGTAGGCGGCCCGGCGGAGACCGTGATAAACCCATCCGTAGCAGATACAGAAAATATAAATTGCTACATGAAAGCTACGGATAAGGTGAACGGTTCTAACTTAGTCTTTTTACAAGACCCCTTCCCATAAATGATAATAGTGCCTCGTTAGCGCCTTCTCCTATAGCTAGTGCTCGTGCGTCCCTATACATACGCTCAGTATAGCTGTGTGGTTTAAAACCTGAGCCACCAGCTACTTGTAATGCTAGCCATGCTGCTTTCTCTGCTATTTCTGATGCCTTAATTTTAGCACTAGCTATTTTTTAGAGGACTAGGGGTGTTCTCATTAACGAGTTGTTCTAAGAGGGCTTCTAGCATTATTATATTAGTATAAAGTTCTGCAATACGCCATTGGATCCCCTGGTAGTCTATTAGTCTTTTACCAGCTATGCTCTTTGCTAATGATGTACTTGTTATCTTATCTAGCAACCCCTCAGCAACGCCAAGACCCATTGCTGCATACAAGAGTCTACCGGTATTTATAATGTTTAGAGCTAATTCTATCCCTTTACATGGTTCACCCAAAATCATGTATTCCTCTACTTCAGCATTAGTGAATACTACTCTGCCTATACCAGCTTCTCTAAACACCATTGTATCTAGAGGAGCTACTTTTACGCTACTAGTCTTCGGCACAAGTACTAGTGTGAAGCCTTTAGACCAACAATTTTCGTCTTTACCTAGTACGAGGAAGTGGTCTGCGTAGAGAGCATTACTTGTAAAAGTCTTTTCGCCATTGACAATACATGTACTGTTACTTCTGGCTATGCTTGTTGTAATAGTCCTCGCTATATCAGTACTGCCTCGTGGCTCTGTTATAGACAATGCTGCCAGAGCTTCTCGAGCTATCTTGGACAATACATTTTGTTTTAATTCTTCAGAACAATGCTTCACGATTGCTGATACAATACTATTATGTACAACTCCAATATTCGCCACAGCTAGTGAGTAACATGATATCCTTCTAATAATCCAGGCTAACTCTTTAATGCTAGTCCTAAGCCATCATAATCTCTCGGTACAAGTAGTGAGAAGAAATTATTTTTAGCGAGAAACTTCACGTCTTTGCTATCAAGCGCTCCTCTCTCATCTATCCTATTGGCTTCTCTGCTTAGCCAGGCCTCTAGTCTCTCAACGTACTTCTTTATATCGTCAGGGTGCACAGAAATCACACCTTGTATAAAGCATCCCAGAACATGTACTCGTATCTCTGTATAACCTCTGCTATCTTCAGCATCCTATCCCTGCTTTTCTCCAGGTATTTCTCTATTATAGGCAAAGCTCTTTCCTCTAGAGGCTCCATAGGCTCGGAGAACACGTCTAGGAATGACGTATTTGTAAACCCGTATTTTTCTCTCAAAGCTTTTGCTAGTCTACGGCAGTTAGCACCCCATACTGGGAGATTCACTATCATTGCAAATGCTTGTTCGCCTGGATTACCGTATAAAGCCAGCCATGAGAGATAATGGGTGTATGCAACAGCTTCTGCTAGTGGTTTTGCTCTTAGCAACTCGTCTTCCGATAACCCTATAGAAGCAGCCATGGCTATCAGTGCTTTTAATCCCTCCAGATCCCCTTTTGCCAAATCTAGGAAGAACTCTAGCTCATACGTGTCTTGGCTTCGCGAGGCCATTAGTGCTAGGCTTCTAGCATCATGGCTTACGATATAGTATTGCTGACGCAAGAACTCCTCGATCTTATCCTTGGGGAGTATACCCTTCTCGGCCTCAACAATGTATGGATGATTTAATATTTTCTCGTTAAGCTCAGCTAATTTTTCTCTTACTTCATCGATAAAACTACGTGCAGACAAGGTCTACACCAAGTAATAAAATAAGCTATGAAAGGTTTAAAGAGTACTGTTTTGTATAAGAGAAGAAACTCTACATTTCCTCTTCGTAAGGCTCGAGAGGCTCTGCGCCAAGATACTTCCTTGCCATAGCATCTACCTCGTCTCCTGAGGCCTCGCTATATCCTCGACTCTTAAAACTAGTTGCACGGTTACAGGCCGATAACAGTTCGTCTAACCGTATCCATATAATCTCTCCCTCGGAATCTTCTACAAATACTGCTATTCTTTTACTCCTATCATCAACAACTACATGAATACACGGCGGCTCAACACACGTATAAATCTCCTTGCTACTCCTACCACTTGTCTTTTTCTTGGAATTTTTCCGCAAGTTTCTCAAGCCTCTCTATCAAGTATTTCTTTAAACCAATATATATCCCACCAGGTTTTCCACCAACATAACACCATGATGACTCATAAGGTTTGAGAATACTAGCAAGCATGTTGTTATCAATGATAATCCTTAATCCCCGAATTAGCCTAGAAAGATCTAGCACGAGGTTGCCGTCTTCTCGTCTAATCTTGTAGAAGCCGCCACTCCTAGCTGGTATTATCTTGTTCAGCTCATCGTGTTCTATATCTATGTGTGTTACCCGTGCCCTGCTGTAGCCTTTTAGATGAATATACACCACTGCATTCTCTAATTCCCTCTGATGACCCATCTCGTCTATGATTACTCTCGTGTTTTTCAAGGATATCTTGCCGGGTCCTGGGCCTGTCATTTGTCTTCTACTCTATCATGTTATCATCTAGCATGCTAAGCAGCATGTCTAGGTCTATTATCCCGAAACCCATGACATAGTCTGCTGCTCCATAGCTTATTATAGCCTCACTCTTGCTTATACGTACTAGTCCACATGGAAATACTACGTAAGGCCTGTCACCATATACCTCGTAACTCGTACGCGGCTCCATGATGTACTCTCTAGTAACCGCGACTATTCTCGGACCGGTATCTTTATGATACTCTAATAGCACGGCAAATGCTCTATATCCCTCAATGTACTTGTCTATACCATGTACTATCATCAAGTACAAGTTCGGCTTTATCTCTATAGGGGGTGTCGACCATCCTATCTTTTTCTCAAACTCTGCTTCAAACATTGTCACCCATGCATCCTCAACTATTATCTCTACAGGTCCTTCTCCCTTAATCTCTGGTAAGTGCTCGTTAACCCTACTAACAACCATGTAGAATTTCTCATCTCTCATATGTGGTCTATGGAATAGTAGTATGTGTCCCTCACGGGTCTTGACTATAAAAGCATCTTTGTTGCTAACAGTATTTCTCCTATGCTCGCCTGGTAGGAGAAAGACGTACTTCTTCTCCCACTCATTAATACCATTACCTACGGCTACTACTGGTACTGTTCTCTCCTGCCTAATAGCAGGGTTGAAGTAGTTGACTGTGCGCCCCACGTATGTCAGATAGTATCTACCCTCGATAATAGTTACTCGAGGATCTTCTACGCCCCATATATCGTACCTGGTTGACGGCAATACTATTAGTTCTCCAGAGTAATGGCTTAGAGAAACGTTTCCCTCATATATATCGCTGAGAGTCATGTCGATACGCGCTAAAGCGCTTACATACATGTAGTATCCGAGGACAAGACGTGCATATACTGCTATGTATTCCGAGCCTCCCGGCGCGAATTCTATAGCTGGATTAAATAGTGCCACAGGATTGTCAATGGGATAATTGCGTACATGGAAGCGGTGTGGAGGCAGTACCCCTGCTCTTTTAACAATATCTGTTGTCTTGAATACCCTTTTCTGAGAGACCCTGCTCGCGTTATCCGTCTCCTTGAACCACGAGTAATGCACTTTTACACCCCATACAGCATGCTCTTAATGCGTAAAGGGTTTTTAAACCTGACAGTATGCATAGCTGTAAATATTAATGTAAAAGTTCTTTACTGAATACCGACAAGTTATCTATGGTATAAGAAGGCGGCAGAGAGGTGTACAATGATTGACTCCTAAAAGACTCGTAGTCACGGATCCAGACCTATGTGTCGGGTGTCTGAGCTGCATGTTTGCTTGCTCAAGACGGTATCCAGAGTCAGGACTTGCCAAGTCAGCTATACATGTGAGAAGCGTAGGTGGTGTGGAGAGAGGCTACACTGTTATAGTTTGTCGCGCGTGTCCAGACCCTCCATGCGCACGTGTATGTCCTACAAATGCACTGATTAGGAGGAAAGGAGGCGGTGTACTACTAGTCCCAAACAAGTGTATTGGTTGCGGACTATGTGTCGAGGCTTGTCCTTTCGGCGCCATCCAATGGGATTATGATGAGAACAAGCCCGTCATATGTGTGCACTGCGGGTATTGCGTGAATTACTGTCCGTACGGCGTCCTAGCTTTAGAGGAAATAGCTTGGGGTACGGGGTGATAATGTATGACTCTAGTAGATAAGCTTCTAGGAAGAGTACTCTATATTGATCTAGGTAAGAAGAAGTACTGGGTTGAGGATAGAAGCGAGTTATTCGAGAAATATCTTGGAGGAACCGGCGTAGCTATACAATTATTTAAGGAAGAGGTAGATAGGAAAGCCGGGCCGTTAGACCCGGGCAATGTTATTGTATTTGCTGTGGGTGCATTAACAGCTGTTTATCCAACTGCTTCTAAGACAGTAGCAGTATTCCGCTCCCCCCTAACAGGTAATTTAGGTGAGAGCCATGCAGGCGGTAGAAGTGCTATGGCTATTAGAATGGCTGGTTACGGCGCTATAGTGATTAAAGGTGCAAGCGACTTACCAGTATATCTCTCGATACATAATGATAAAGTAGAGTTTAAAGACGCTAGTGCCCTGTGGGGTGTTAGAAGCACCTATACTGTTGGGAGAGTCATAAGAGAACGTGAGCCATGGAGTGGTGTCAGAAGCATTATGAGGATAGGGAGGGCAGGGGAAAGACTTGTACGATACGCATGTGTTGTTACAGAGACCTACAGGCATTTCGGCAGATTAGGTCTAGGAGCGGTTATGGGTTCTAAAAAGCTAAAAGCAATAGTTGTAGGCGGTAAAAGAAAGATCCCGATAAAAGATCCAAGAGAGTATAAAAAGGTATACGATGAGATCTATGAGGAGACTGTTCGGAGCCCGGCTATGAAGAAGTACCATGACATAGGCACACCAGTTAACGTGTTGGTACTAAATACCATAGGAGCACTACCTACTAGGAACTTAACAGCAACAAGGTTTGAAGCTGCTGGTAATATTAGTGGTGAACATCTTGCTGAGCATAAATTAGCTAGGAGAGTAGCGTGTAGCCACTGCCCAGTAGCGTGTATACATATAGCATACATTAGAGAAGCCTATCCGCATGAGAAATACTTCTACACTACCAGGTATGTATCATACGACTACGAACCAATCTATGCTCTAGGCTCTATGCTAGGAGTAGGGGATACCGATGGTTTACTGAGAATACTGGAGGAGATAGAAACTCAGGGCCTAGATGCCATGAGTACGGGCGTAGCACTAGCATGGACTACAGAGTCTTATCTACGCGGCATAATTAGTAAAGACGAGACTATAGAAGAGCCTTCATGGGGTAACTGGCAGGCATATATTAAGATGATAAGATACATTGTTGAGCAACCTAACGAGTTCTATAAGACTCTGGCACAAGGAACCATTGTAGCAGCAGAGAAGTATGGTGGAAAAGAACATGCACTAGTCTTCGGCAGAAACGAGATGCCTGGTTACCATGTAGGACCAGCAACACACATAGGCTATAGCATAGGCGCTAGGCATAGCCATCTAGATAATGCTGGATATAGCTATGACGAGAAATTACTAAAGGAGAAGTCAAAAGAGTACCCGCCGCCGGAGAAGCTTGTTGACGACCTTATCGAGGAAGAGTCTTGGAGACAAATACTATCATCACTAGTTGTATGCTTCTTCGCTAGAAGAGTATATAGTCCGGAAACTGTTGCAAAAGCTTTGAAACCGTTAGGCATAGAGCTCAGCAAGGACAAGTTACTACAAATAGGTCACGAGATATACAGGGACAAGTATAGGTTAAAGATAGAGCTAGGGTTTGACATGGACAAGATCGAGTTACCTAAGAGAATATACGAGATCCCGTCACCTCACGGAGTCATAAAGAAAGACTACACGGAGAGAGCGCTGAAGTACTTCCGTGAGAAGATAAAGAAACTAATACAGCAAGGCTAGGGTTGAAACAATATAATTTTTCAGCGAGGTCTCCATAGCATCATTGCTTACTACTCGGCAAACTTCGGGGTCATCATCTATGCTAATATTCCTAGCAGAGTATAAAATAAAGTAAACGCTTTTACCAAACAGCATCCCACTCTTTGTATTTTTTGATGACTTTAGGTATTTTATCCAGTAAATCTGTAGCTACTAGTCTCTCGCCGTATTCTTCATAAGCCATATCGCCAGCTACCCCGTTTATGAACGCTGCTATACAAGCAGCTTCGAAGGGATCCACTCTTCTTGCAATAAGAGCTGCTATTATACCTGATAACACGTCCCCAGTACCACCGGTACTCATTCCTCTGTTCCCAGTTATGTTTCTACGACACTTGTCTTTCCAGCATATGTAGTCAACAACTCCTTTGAGTAACACTACTGCGTTATACTTAGTAGAGGCGTTGAGAGCCATTTGCTCTCTAGCCTTGGCGCCTAAGGGTTTCTCAACGCCTAGTATTATGCCTAGTTCACCAGCATGCGGTGTTAAGACAGCTTTTCCTCTAAGATCCATTTTTTCACTACTTAGATGTTTTAAGGCGTCAGCATCTACCACTACGCCGTAGATGTTATCGTCTAGTACTAGTCTTCTAAGTAGCTCTATTGTGAAAGCCTTTGTATCGTTAGCTAGCCCCATTCCTGGTCCTACCACTACTGTTGTTGCTCTAGTCCTCCCTAGTATCCCAAGCACATCTTCTATATGCTCGGGTGAAAATCGTTCTCCGCTAACCCCATGTACTATGAGATTCGGAGAAAAGGATGCTATCACGTCAGCAATGGATTCGGGGGCTGCCACGAATGCCAGGTCACTGCCTGTTCTCAGAGCTGCTAACCCTGCTAGAGCTGGTGCACCAGCATACATGCTACTACCGCCTATGATTAATACCCGACCACCAATACCCTTATGGGCATCACTAGGTTTTTCTGGAAGCATGTACTTTACGTCTCCTGGCCCTACAAGAACCTCAGCTGCCAGAGGTATACCTATTTCAGCTACAATAAGCTCTCCAACATATTCTCGGGCTTCTTCCTTTAACAAGCCTGGTTTTACATAATGCATAGTCACTGTTATATCTGCTTTAACAGCTACGCCTCCCGCAGTATCCCCAGTATCAGGATTAAGACCGCTCGGCGTGTCAACTGCTACTTTCAAGCCCTTACTGTTATTAAACAACTCTATAGCAGTCATGAGCGGCTCTCTAGGTCTCCCCCTGATACCCGTACCTAGCATAGCATCAATTAGTACATCGCTATCCAGAGACTTTAATCCCTGGAGATCCGCTATAGATAGTATTCTTATCTTTTCTGGTAAGGTCTCTGCTAGTTTCTCGATTATCTCGAGATTTACAAGCGCAGGCTTATTACGAATCTCGCTCTTCTTGTACAACAATACAACATTAGCACTGGCACCTCTACTAACGAGATGTCTTGCAGCTACGAGCCCGTCTCCACCATTACCCCCTTTCCCAACAAATACTGTGATATTCTTATCATGAAGATCCCCGAGCCTAGTGCTAACCACATCGGCTAAGCTTTTACCAGCATTTTCCATAAGCATCTGCAGTGATACTCCTAGCCACACGCTATTCGTCTCATACACTCTTACCCAGCTAGTTGGTACAATGCTCTTATAGGGCATACTTAGAGCACCTTTTTAAGCCTAGTAATCGATAAGTGTATGTTCTAGGAAATAATAACTTCGCATAGGGTGTATGTTATGAACTGTTATAGACTGCCTAAGTTGATAGACGTTAATGCCAAGTCTAGACTCATACGTGGAAAAGACAAGTTAATGATTATAAGCCGTTGTATAGAGATCGAGCATCCAGATGTATTACGATCCTTAGAGGAAGACTACGCATTGCTAACCTCTTGTCCAGAAGAAGAACATGTTAACCAGATAGGCTTTAAACTGCTAGGCATACTTGGTAGAGGAAGTTACAGAGAAGTTAGCGTACTAACGATTGATGGGAGCATGCATTGTATCCAGCTTCACTATCTCCTCGAAGAGCTATTTAAAATGACGAAGATAGGGATAAAGCGTAGACACATGATCTTACACAAGGGACAAATAATAGAAGTCTCTACTGATGCTGTTAAAACTAGTAGGTTTTTACACAAAGTGAGCAACTTGATCAGAGACGCCGCAAGATAAATGGTGCAGATTATGCCCATATACTATTCGGCAAGCCGTTATGGGTGTATTGCTTCTCAAAGTAATGTAGCAACTTATGTAGGTATAAAAGTGCTTGAAAACGGTGGAAACGCTTTTGACGTAGCTCTTGCAGTTAGTAGTGTCTTAACTATAATGCTCCCGCACACAAGCAGTATTGGTGGAGACGGGTTTCTCCTAGCTATAACAGACAATGATGAGATAATAGCATACAATGGCTCAGGGTACACGCCACGGAGGTTCCCTGTAGCTGATTATCTACGCGAAAAACCACTCTATGGTCCACTAACTATAACTATTCCAGGTCTCGTAGATTTATGGAACTGGTTATGGGAGAACTACTGTAGCATGAATACAAGTTATCTCCTAGGCTTCGCGTTAAAACTAGCACTAAACGGTTTTGACATGCATGAACAACTCTACGAAGCAATAATAGGGGCCAGAGACAAGTACAAATGGAGTCATAGCTGGATGAATACCTTCGGGAAAATGGACAAGTACTCTTTCGTAAAATTCCCTAAGCTAGCGCGTATCTTAAAAGAGTTGATCAATAAGGGCTTTAGAGAATTTTACGAGGGAGACGTAGGTGAGAGGGTCATAGAGGGTCTGGTTAATAATGGTGTCAAGATAGACTTCAATGATTTCTATACATATCAAGGTAAAGCTGTTAAACCTCTAAAAACGAGTTATAATGATTTTGAACTATACGAGTTACCCCCAAATACTCAGGGCATCACTACTCTAGAGCTACTAAAACTTATCGAGTACGAGAATCTAAACAGTAGAGCTTTCAATGACCCAGAGAGGATAATATCGTTCTTCAAGCTAGCAGAAAAAGCCTATATAGATAGGGATAATTATCTCGGGGACCCCCTCTTCATGGAGATAGATCCTATGGAGCTACTTAGGCCTAGAGAAAAGAATAAACAAGATATGCAGAGCAGACGAGCCAAGATCAAGGATACAACTTTCTTCACTATAGCTGATAATAGAGGAAATACTGTCGGGTTTATACAGAGCATATTTTACCCCTTCGGCTCCGGCATAGTTATTGAAGACATACCGTTCCATAACCGTGGAGCAGGGTTTGCAAAACGCGCTGGCTTGCCTAATAGTCCTGGGCACAGGAAAAAGCCATTACACACATTATCCATACTACTTGCTAGACATGATAAGCTAGGAGACTATGTGATCGGGTGTGCTGGTGGCGATTTAAGGCCTCAGATACATGCAGAAGTGTTCACAAACATAGCTGACTATAACATGAGCTTATCTAAAGCAGTTGATGCGCCACGCTATATGTTGCTTGAATGGGGTGATAAGAGAAGAGCAATAGTAGAGAGAGATTTACTAGTAAAAGGTCTTGGTGAAAACTGGGTAGAAATTGTAGCACCTAAGAGTGGGGAGACAGGAGTGGCACAAGCATTACGGAGGAGAAGAGATGGTGTTGTTGAAGCAGTCGCTGATTACAGGGGTGGAAGCGTAGCTCTTCCACTCTATTATATACAGTGACTGCTTACAATAAGCCGAATACTTTCCTCCTATTTCTAATCTTTACCTCCCAGTATAGTCTCCTACCTATTTCTTTCTCAAGGGGGATTCTTCTACCATCACGTGTTATAATAATATATTTTCCGCCTTTCTCAGTAATGTCACTTATTGTATCAAAAGATATCTCTTCTCTATGATTAGAATAGAATTTTCTCATACTATGGTCTTCAACAGCTTCCTCCACGAAAGAGGGCACCTGGAGATTATTGTAGTATCTAGAGGTAGAAAAACTTTTTCCCATATTTTTCCCTCTATTACAAATATTACCAATTAGGAGAATTATTTGATCACGATCCCTAAGCTCTCTTTATAACTGGTCCTCCAATAGCGAGTGGAAGCACATCTAATGCACTATAATCTATACATTCATAAACATCTCTAGTCTTCCCTGTTTTTTCTAAAACCTTGTAGGACTCTGTCTTTATAATTATGCTCCTAAGCATATCTATACTCCTAATACTCAGGAATGCTAGCTTTGCAGCTACTAGTTGTTCATCTAGTTTTACAGCATTGGCGTTATCCTCTAATAACTTAGCCAAGTACCCTGCAGCTAGAAAGTCGTCTAAAGCAAAAAACCTATTCTTATAACCAGCCATTACTACACATACATCTCTCTCCTCCCCAGTTATGTATCTCGCCACGCTCTCTGCGTTAATAAATGAACATACCACTACTGGATGCTTGTTATTAATTGCTTGTAGAAAGACTTGGGCACCCGAAGTCGTTCTTATTACTAGTCTAGAAGCTTTCTTTATGGCTAGTATGTTCTTCAACTCTGATGGAGAGTTATCAGTATCTGCACCAGGTATCTTTACACCATTTACTTCACCAGCTGTAATAGTATCAGCACAACCACTGTATCTAAGTAACTCCTCAGGAGAAGACACTACTATTATTTCTCTTATACCATACTCGAGTGCTCTAACAATAGTACAAGAAAATCTCAGAGCATCGATAACTACTACTAGGCTCTGCTTCGGGCACTCGGTAACTCCTTTTGAAAACCATGTAGATGATACTCTCAGGCTGTTTGTTTTCATGATTACATCAGCCTGAAGAACTCTTTGTTATCACTAGTCTGCTCTACTATGACTTTAATGCGTAATAAATAATGCTGGTGTAAGGCCCGCTGCGCACCCAGCTTCATCGAGAGGGCTTACACCCTCACTCGCTGGGGGGAGGTCACGGGCCTCTAATATCTTCTTTACAGAGTATGCAAGGGATAAGTTTTACTCTAATAACTAATAGTCTTGGCTTGCCTTATTAAGCATGGAAATTGTAGCAGGGAGTTTGCTTATATTATCTATGACTGCATCAGCTTGTTGCGATGCTTCTTCTATATTCTTGACTATCTGGACTGCTCTCATACCTATATTCTTGGCCCCTTGTACATCTTCATAAGCTCTATCGCCAACATGAAGGCTTTCCTCCGGAGAAGCTCCTAGCGCTACTAATGTATACTTAAATATACCTGGATGAGGCTTCTTGAGGCCTACGAGTCTACTGGTAACTATTATCTCAAAGTAATCCATTAAACCATCTCTTTCAAGTATACGCAGTACTTTTTCATGAGAGGATGCATTTGAGATTATTGCTAACTTATAGCCTTCCTGATATAGTTGCTCTACAACGCTCTTGGCACCCGGGTACAACACTGCAATTGCGGCTACACGTTCTACAAGTGCCTCGTATACCTCACGTACTCTCCTAGGAGCGGGTTTCTCGCCAGCCAAGGATACATAGAGAGCAGCCGCGGCTTCAAGACTTACTTCGCACACTTCGTTTAAGGGGATACCATGCATGCTTAGTAGTTTCCCAGGAGTTGGCGGGGGTTGTTCGTAGACTAAACCGAGTTTTTCCAAAGTCTTGCGAAGAGGTCCCAGTTTGTCTTCTTCATCGTAATATAATGTGTTCCCAATATCTAATGTTATGTACCTTATTCTGGTCATGTAGCATCAGCCTAGTGCAATATTGATAAATATACTAAAATTAATTAAACTATAGTTACTTTAGTATCACATGACTAAAATAGCTATAGATAGGATTGATAGTATTGACAGAATCTATTGTGAAACTAACAGATAATACATGGTACATGAGGGGAAGCCCGTCAACTCTCATATACATGGAAGATGATGTCCTATACGTTATTGATCCAGGGCGAGGCAAGAATCGTGGAAAAGAACTGAATAGTTTCTTGAAAAAACTCGGTGGTAATCTTACAGTAATTGTATTAACACATTATCATAATGATCACTTAGAGATAGCCAACAAAATAGATGCTGATCGAATCTGGGCATCTAGCATTGATGCTCCTCTTGTTAAAAACCCTATGCTGAGAATTATTGTCACACTAGGCTATCCTCTCCCTAAAGATCACCCGCTCCTAACACTCATAGCTGTGCCCGTGAGGGTTGATACTGAGTTCCAGCCCGGGGAGAGGGTTGGACCGCTACAGACTATTCATGCGCCTGGTCATACTCCAGGTCAAGTAGTTATCATGACTTCTAACAATACTCTTTACCTAGCCGATAGTGTATTCGGAGATCAAGTACTTAGGAGATATGGTATACCGTATCATGTTGATTTGCCTACAGCTCTTGAAACAATGTATCGTATTAGAGACGAATTGCTTAGAGATGCTGAGCTAGTAGTATTCTCTCACGGGCCTTTGATGAGCCGTAGAGAAGCTGCTGAGCTAGTCGAGCTAAACATTAGGCATCACGAGAAGATAATAAAGATGGTTTTTGAAGAAGCACGAGAAGGCGCGAGCTATCAGGCAATAACTATAAGCATACTCAGAAAACTAGGAGTAACCCCTGATTTACCACAAGTTATACGCGCATCTAGTGCTGTAAAATCTGTTATTGCAAAACATCTAGGAGAAAAAATAGAGGCCATAGTTACCGATAAAGAGGTATTATTCAAAATAAAGGAGTAGAGGGAAGCAATGATCCCGGGGTCATGTATAGAGAAAGCAGCAAGTATTCAAAAGCTACTAGTAGGGAATGGTTTTCATGTGTCGAGACACGCGTGTGACATGATGGTTTATTATGGAGACAAGCTTGTTGGATGCATATACATATATAAGGATGAATGCATATTTAGTGCATATAATCCATGGAGAGAAGAGAACAGTGAACATATAGCCTTTATCAAGTACTTAATAAACAAGACATGCTTAAGAACTAGAACCAAGTACTAGGGCTTTTCGTACAATTAATTGAAATACTATGAGAAAAAGAGGTTTAAGGCATTGTTGCCGCCAGTTGTGGGAGCACTCTTCATGCTGTAGGCACAATGACAGTTGCAATCAATGCTAGTCTTCTAGATAGGCATAATAGGATTATTAGTGGGTAGAAAAGTAAATAGAGAAAGTCTTACAAAGATATATTGTGGTACTTGCTGAAACGCTTAACGTTGAAACTTTTAGAAAAAATTGTTGAGGAAAAGAATGCTCTGAGGGAAGAGATATGCTCTTCTCTAGATCCTTTGGAAAGAAGACGTGCTGAGAGAGACTACCATGCCAAGAGAGAGCCTAGGGCTTGTGGCTTAACTATTCATACAGGGACTAGCTGTAGTTATGGATGCATTTACTGCTATATCATAGACATGGGTTTTACCGGGCCACCCAAGCCTTATCCGTTATCAGGTAGGCAACTTGCTTGTGCTCTTCTTAAGAACCCATTCTTTGTCCCAGGATCCTGGGGCACTCAGCTTGCTTTCGGCTCTGTTACAGAGCCCTTTATGCCTAATACTAAGGATAGGAGCCTCGAATACATGGAAGTATTGTCGAATCTGCTCGGCAACCCGTTACAAGTATCAACAAAATCCTATCTTGGCAGAAGAGATGCCGAGAAAATAGTAGGTGTTGGTGATAAAGGAATTAGTTTTCTTGTGACAATTATTACGCTTAAACACTATAAAATCCTGGAGCCTGGAGCGCCTTCTCCTGAGAAGAGGTTAGAGACCATAAGTAATCTCTCAGAAGCAGGAGTACATGTAACGTTATTCCTGAGACCTATAATACCGGGATTAACAGAAAATGAAGTATCTGATATAATAATCAATGCTAGGAGGCACGGTGCTAAGAGTATTGTAGCAGGGAGCTTGCGTGTAACTCCTAGAATACTTGATATATTCAAAAGACTTGGTCTCGCAACCAGTGATATAATGAAGCGTTTACCAAGATTGCCAAGAAACTCGAGAGACCAGGTTACCCTTTTAGAGAGTGATTTAAAAGAGCTAGTTCGCGTAAAAGCGTTAGAACACGGCTTAACACCTCTACCATCAGCATGTGCTGCAAATATAATATCTCATCAACAAGCGTGCTGGGCTTGCAAGTGGGGTCCATGTGGTAATACGTCAAAACTACCCATAGTGTCTAAAAAAGATATAGAAGAAATACTAGGTTTCTTCAACATATCTTACAAGAAGGTAGAGATGATCCGCAATACTGTGAAAATAAGTACTAGAGAGCAGCGAGAGAAGCTAAAAATAGCGTATCATTGGCTTAGAACACTGAGTAGGAGAGAAATCAGGATGCATAAGGCGTGACTCTATCTACTTGCTTATTCTTAATACAATGTAGTCTTTGTCTTCTATACTTATGCTGAATTTCTCACGTATTATCTCGGCTAGACCACGAGTGTCTAGAAGTACGAGTTCGTGTCTGCTAGTAAGTAGTCTTACTTGTTCCTCCGACAACTTATCTTTGAACTCCTCTAGCCTCATAGTTCCTAAAAGCCTGCATGGATCATAGAAGCTAATGTAGTGTTTTATTCTAGCAAAATACTCTTCTATAGGCGGTATCTCGCCTAGCTCCTTCCTAGCTCTATGACAATAATAGACTGTCACATCCATGCCTAGCTCTTCTCTCCATACATTCTTTGTAAAATCTCATTTAATACCTCTACGACCTCTTTGATCCTTGGATCGTTACCCCATTTCTCTACAATTAAGCGTGTCTTCTCTAATAACTCACTTATGGACTCCGATGTACGTGCTATATCTATGTAATCTTCTAGCAGTTTATCGCCTAGTCTATACCCGAGGTATCTCCTAGATGTTATCTTGAGATCACGGTATACCTCATAGTCTTTTACTAGTCCTCCGAGAGGGAGGGGTTTTTGTTTAAACTCCTTGTCTTCGAGATATTCTACGCGTTTTATCTTTTGTTGTAGTACTTGTAGAGCTACTAGTACACCATGAAGGATAGCTTGAGGCTTTGGGGGGCATCCTGGTATGTATACATCTACTGGGATAACCTTATCTATGCCTCCCTCTACAGCGTATGTATCGTACCATATGCCTCCTCCACAAGCACATGCTCCACAGGCTATTACTACGCATGGTTTGGGGACAAGCTTGTAGGTATTTATCAGTATTCTCCTAAACTGCCTAGTCACGGGCCCAGTAGCTAGTATAACATCTGCGTGTTTAGGAGAATTAACCACTTTCACACCAAATCTTTCTACGTCAAAATAAGGTGTTAATGCATCGAATACCTCAATATCACAACCATTACAGGATCCAGAATCAAGTCTGATCACGAATACTGATCTCTTAAGTAAATCATAAGCTGTCTTCCCAGTACTCATGGCTTCTCTCACCTTTTGAGACCGGGTTTTAGAGCTTCCACAATACTATCTATAGTGTCCTTAACCTTGTGCCTAGGTGAAAGACTCAACCTGTCCATGAGGTCTTTTAACCCTTCTTCTCCCAAGCTACTTAACGATAACAAGGTTATAGCGTGCTGATACTCCCTAACAGTATAGTCACATACATCGCCAAGAGGGTCTTTATAGAGCTTAAACACGGCAACTGTCTCTAAGTCTTCGCGCTTGGTAGAAGACAGCTCGAACTCCTCTGTCTGCTTAATAGCGCCTACAGGGCAGGACTCCTCGCATCTGCCGCAGAATATGCATCTACCATAAAAGATAACCCACTTTCTCGTACCCGTATTCATGTCATCATATATCTTTATAGCTTCAGGAGGACAAGCTTGTGCACATGCGCCGCAGCCTATACATGTCTCGTAAGATAATTCTGGCTTACCGCGAAAGTCTTCTGGTACCACTGCTGGCTGGAACGGGTAAGGGAGGACAGCTTTTTTCCACTTTACTCCTTTTAACACTACTTTGAGGCTCATTTTACCTCATCCTCTTCCTAAACTTATTGACGAGGTAATTGAAGCTTAGAATCCTCTTAGAATTATCACGTACATCAACTACCAGCACCCTCTCTGTACAGCTGTAACAAGGGTCTATACTGATAGCTATCACAGGAAAGTCTGCAACCAAGTAATCACGAGACATTGGCGGTATAGCTGGCCAGTTATTATATGTTGGTGCCCTCACTTTCCATCTCAGTAACCGTCCGGCTTTGCCGATTATCACGAAGTGCGAATCCTCGCCACGCGGTGCCTCGGCAGCGCTTAATCCTTTCACCATTTCTATGGGCTCTATATTCTCTAATGCAATAGGGCCTCCCGGTAGCTTATCTAGTGCTTCCTCTACTATGTTTAGGCTCTCATGTATCTCTTCGACTCTGACCATAGTTCTCGCTAATACGTCACCCTCACTATACACGGGTACTTTGAATGTAAGCTCATTGTATGCAGCGTATGGATGATCTTTCCTGACATCACGTGACAGGTCAGAGCCTCTGGCCACGGGGCCTACGACGCTTAGTGTTCTCGCTACTTTCTTCTCTAATACTCCTACATTTGTTATTCTCTTCATGAATGGCGCGCTAGAGAATATCGTATCCATGTATTCTTTAAACTCTTGTCTAGTTTTCTTTATTATATCCATGGCTTTGTTTATCCTATCCTTTATTATATCTCTTCGAACTCCACCAATAACGGTGGCTCCATAAGTCTTCCTATTACCAGTTAGTATCTCTGCTAAATCCATTATTTTTTCTCTAAGCTTGAATAATTGCATGAACCCCCAGTCAAATGCTGCCATGTGGCATAGTAAACCTAGGTGTAGCAAGTGGCTATGAATTCTCTCTATTTCTAGCAGGATAGTCCTGATATACCTAGCTCTATCAGGCACATCTATTTTGAAAACATCTTCTATAGCCTGTGCATAGCAGCAAGCATGTACGTATCCGCAGATCCCGCATATTCTCTCAGCTATAAAGGGTATCTGGTCATAGGTCATTCTGCTAACAGCTACTTTTTCAACTCCTCTATGGACATAGAACATTCTATAATCTACATCAACTATCCTCTCACCATCAACAAAGAGCCTGAACTGGGCGGGTTCGTCAGCCACTGGATGGACAGGTCCTATAGGGACACTTATTATTCCTTCACCTTCTATTCTGTCTGGTCTAAACGTGTACCCGCGACTAGTGGTCTGACGTGGTGGTCTAAAGTCGTGTCTATAGTCTTCTCTAAGAGGGTGGACACCTTCAGGCCAGTCATCTGGTAGTACCAGTCTACGGGGGTCAGGGTGTCCTTCTGCCTTAAGGCCCAGTAGATCCATTACTTCTCTCTCATACCATGATGCTGCTGGCACTCTTGGCGTGATAGATGGAAATACAGGTTCATATTGTGGTATGTAAGCATACACAACAACCCAGGGTTTACGAGCTTGTTCGGCTAAGCCTTCTTCTATGCTAAAAATATAGTAAACGCCATAACTTCCATTATACCTTCTCTCATCGCTTCCAGCAACGCTGACTAAGTATCCTCCGAGCTCCCAGTAGACAAACTCTGTTACATCAGGAAGGTCTTTGCTATCGATAAGGACAAATATCTTGTCGTTCTCAACTACCAAGTCATGTATTTTATCGCCAAGCTTCTCCACGAGTCTACTCCTACACTGTTCTACTAGATCATATATCCTGTGAGCCAACGCACTATCACCCTTGTAATTGTAAACTCATAAGATTAGGGCAATAGGGAAAAAGTATATAAGCAGACCTATACATTACCCACCACCTCGCTACTGGCATAGTTTAGGAGCATGGAGAGATTGCTTGGCATAAAAATGCCCAGAAGCAGTAAGAGTATAATGAGAAACATTACTGCTGCTAAGGATGACAATGGTAGATTCACACTCTCTCTCTTGCCACGTGTACCATGATGGTGTTCTTCTGTAAGAAATATTATTCTAAACAAGTGTCTTAGAAGCCCTGCAAAACCAACTGCTAGTCCTCCAAGTATCAAGAACACTATTAGTGCTCCACTATCAACACTTCCCATGATTATACTTAATTCGGAGATAAATACAAGGAATGGTGGAAGCCCTGCTGTTGCAATTCCCCCCAGCAACAACATTACAGCTAATATCTTATGTGTGTTGTAGAGATCTCTCATCCTACTCATATCTCGCGTTCCATATATCAGCATTAGCAACCCTGACATTAAGAAGAGCGAAGACTTTGCCATACCGTGAGACAGCACATGCAGAATAGCTCCTTTAGTTGCTACTAAGCTTCCCAGCGCAAGCCCTGTTGCTATTAATCCTATGTTTTCAATAGTTGAGAATGCCAGCATCCTCTTAACGTCTTTGCTGACTAGTATGACTAGGGCACCTATCCACAGCGATAACAATCCGAGAGCCAAAAGTATTGGTGATGCAAAAGACCCTAGGTTTGCCGCAAACATTAATGCTGTAAACCTTGCCAGTACTATTATAGCACACTTGACAAGTACGCCTGATAACAACGAGCTTATTGGGGCTGGTGCTTCTGCATGTGCGTCTGGAAGCCATGTATGCAGCGGAGCTAATCCAGCCTTGGTACCATATCCTATCAGTAATGTTATGAAAGCCAGTTTTAATAAGCCAGGGCTCAGAGATCCGGCTTCGACAACTAGACTAGACCATAGTGTGGCTTTACTCCATGAGCCAGTAATACCAACAGCGTTTGAGTAGAGAATAGAGGTACCGTAGAGACTGAAGACGAGACCTAGGCTGCATAGTATAACATACTTCCATGCTGCCTCAAGAGATTCTCTACTGCCATAGATTCCTACCAAGAAGGCTGACGCCAGTGTTGTCGCTTCTATTGCAACCCATATCAGGAATATGTTATTGAACATAGCAGACAAAACCATTGTTAGCATGAATATATTGAACAAGGCATAGTATAGTCTACAATCGTTCTCAGTAAGTCTGCCGTGCTCAAGTTCTCTATCTATATAACCCCAGCTATGCAGTGCTGATGCGAAACCTGTGATAGATATTGCTAGCAGTAGCCAGGCGGCTAGTGGATCCAGTATAAATTCTTCTGCAACCATGTAGTGTTCTAAGGGGTGTTTCTCTATGGCAAACGCGTACCATGATGAAACCAGTAGCACTATTAATGATGCAAGTAACGTTACTGCTCTACCTATCCTAGAGCTTGTAAGCCCGCTTAACACTGTTGCTACTAGTAGCGTACCAGGTATTGTTATTACTACTAACTCGCCGGTTGAGAACATAATCATCACCTCCTATCACGAATATTTTAGTGTAGTAAGAACAGATACGTCATGACTACCTGTCTGCTTATAGATCTTGGTTGCGAGAAACGCTAGTATAAAGACTAATACTACTGCATCAGTTATTATACCCATCTCAACGGTCTCAGGGACTTGGAATGCCAGTACAGCAAGATTTAGATGAGCCCCGTTCTCGAAATGTAGGAGGCCTAATATGTGTTTTATAATGTTTCTCCTAGTAACAATTGTTAGTAAGCCTATCATGGTTAACGTGAGAGATACTGCAAGCGGGACCGCGCCGAGAATAGTTTGTACGCCAGAGAATCGCCGTGATAACTCTAGTGACAACACTATTAATATAGCAATACTAAGATAGGATATACTGCTTGGAATCAATGGCTTCTCCGACTCTATGTACTTGGTACGGGATATAGCTTTTAATATGAAGTACGGACATATAGTAGCCTTAGTAACTATGGCTGATATAGCCCATAGTATAAGCCAGTTATATGTTACACCTATCACCACAAACGACGATGCTAGGAGCAGTGTCTGAACTATATAGATGTATACGGCTCTCCTAAGATCTGTCTCCTCCGTTATAAGCGTAGCCGTTAGTATCATTAACATTGAGAATACATCAACCGCCGAGATCTGCCAAGGCTCCAGACTATTACTAATCATCTAGACTCTACACCCCCGTGGAGACTAGTAGAGCTAGGAATCCTAGCAATAGTGATATTCCGAGTAACTTTGTTAAATCGAATAAACGGAACCTAGCAGATGATATAGCTATTGCAAGCATTACCATTACTAGTATCGTTAGTTTGAGTATAGTTAGCAAGAGCCCCATCAGTAACCCCGACGCTGTAACAGATGTTGCTATTCCCCATGGTATGAATAAGTCTATGAACAGCAAGAGCACTAAGAGTCTCCGCGTCATGATGGATAATTTGAGTAATGCCAGGCTTCTACCACCATATTCTACGAGTAGTCCTCCCGAGAGTTCCTGTTCTGCTTCGCCTATGTCAAATGGTATCATACCTGTTTCAACAAGAGCGGCTAGACAGAAAGATAGTGCTGCTAAGTAATAGGCTGGTGACGAGAGAACACTGGTGGATGATGAGATCACATTATCGATTATTCTTGGTAGAGCCGTTGTGCCCGTCTCCGGCATCACAGACATCGTAAACGCTGCAAGTAGAAGAGTCGACTCGGCAAGTATGTTCACCGCGAATTCTCTGGATATGCCGAGTACCGCGTAAGGATTTGTTGCATCAAAAGATGCGAGAGCCATCATGAACCTTGTAAATAATAGTAAGTATATAATCACTATAATGTCCGAGGGAGGCAGGGCTACCGATATAAATACTGGTATTAGAATAGCAAGTACCATTATTACGCAGAGATATAGTATAGGGAATAACCTGTAAAATACCGTGGAGTATTCCGGGATATATTCTTCGCTCTTGCTTGCGAGTTTGAGTATATCCCTATAGCTCTGCGTAATAGGTGGTCCCTGTCTCGACTGTAGTCTGGCAACTAGTTTACGTATTATACCATCATATAGTGGTGCTATTACAATTATCAGGAATCCGCCAATTATTGCCAGTATTATTTCACTGACTGCCATTTTCTCTCATCCCACTGCGCTTAATAAGAGTAGTATAAGTGCAGTAGCAAAGATGTAGAGCACATACATTATCAAGGAGCCTGATTGAAGCTTTTTAGTCCTGCTTCCTAGCCAGGTGAAGAGTTTAACAAAAGGCTCGTAGACAATCTTCTCGTATCTTATGCTTATATCGCTTATCCTAATACTTATCTTAGGAAGCTTGTATGCTGATTCTATCATGTATACAAGTCTAGCTGTAACCCAGTATTTAACAGCCCATTCACGTAGTTTTACTACTCTTATACCATAGATCCTGCCTATAAGTTCTCTCACTGGCTGTACTAGTGCAGTGTATGATGGCTTCATGCTTGGATCATAATCTACACCGGAGACGAAGGGTGGTGCTTTTACAAATTTTCTCTGGCCACTTCTGTCTATTATGAGTGATGCTATATAGCCTAAAAGTAGTAGAACACCTAGTAATGGGTATGAGTATTTAGCCATGTAACCAGTATCTGTTATACTTATGAATAACCCGCTTATTCTCAGAGAAGGTTCTATGCCTGAGAGAGTAACAGCCGCTGGTTTTAGTAATGATACTCCACTATTAGCATAGACCCCGAGGAACACTATCACTACAATTAATACTAGTACTGAAGCTTTCAAGCCTATGGCTTCGATTTTCTTGTCAACACGTAGGCCTGAATATGGTAACCCAAGGAATGAGGAACTATACATGTTGGAGAATGATATGGCTACAAAGGCTCCACCCAGGACTAGGGAGAGAGCAGCAATTACGAGTAAGAGTTTTGCGAGGGGTATTGTGGAGGAAAATGCGAGTAACAATAGTAGCTGGTATGCTAGATACTTGCTAGCAAAACCGTTGAGCGGGGGCAAGCCCGCCGCAGCTATAGAGCCTATGGCTGACGAATAAGAGGTCCAAGGCATGTACCTGGATAATCCTCCTAGCTTGCTAATGTTAGGCTCGCCGACTCTTGCAACCATGTCAGTATTTATGAACAATAATGTCTTGAAGACAGCATGGTTTAACGAGTGGAGAAGCGCTACAATTATCCCTATAGATGCTATCTGTGGCGCACTCATAGAGTAACTAAGAAGAACACATGCTATGGCAGTGAATATTATGCCCATGTTTTCTATAGTTGAGTAGGCAAGTAAGCGTCTAAGATCATCCTGCATAACAGATAAAGAAGAACCTACGAATACTGTTATGAATGATATTACTAGTAGTAGCATACCCCACCACAAGCTAGCTGATGAGACCACGAGTATGCCTACAACAGCTCTTATAGCGCCATAAGCACCCATTTTCTCAACAGTGCTGCTAAGCAGTGCGCATGCTAAGGGGGCTGCAACACCATAAGCTCTAGGAAGCCATACATGCATAGGTACCAGACCAGCCTTCATACCAAACGCTATGAGAAACAGTATGAATACAAGTGATGTGATTGCTGGCGGCACATTTTGTATACTAGTTTTTAACGCAGAGAATGATAGAGAGACGGGATTGCCGTAGATGTATAAGAGGATCGTGGCCATTATTAAACAAGCTGCCCCTATATGCATGAGGACAAAGTATAAGAGACCTGCCCGTTTGACCTCCGGGTTTTCATAATTCTGAACTATCAGCACATACGATAACAGAGTCATAACTTCCCATGCAAATAAGAACCAGAAGAGATTCTGCAGTATGAGGACAAATATTATCGAGACTAGTAATAACGAGCCTATACCATGTACACGTGGATGCTTCTCTGAACTGCTCATCACGTACAACGATACTGCTAAGCTTACAATGCCTATAATTAGTAGAAAAGCCGCTGATAGAGGGTCAACACCCATAACTATATCCGAGAATACTCCTTTACCAGGCAATATAGTAGCATATATCTCGCCCTCACCAGAGACTAGTGTATTTATAGCTATGGTTATGATAGCTATAGATGCAATTAATGATGTAACTGCTGATAAGTAAGAGTAAGTCTTTTCTCTAAAGAAGCCCAGAGCACCAGATAATAGGTAGAGGATTATTGATGAAAATAGTAGTGCGCCAGTAGCATCGGTCATATTATTCCACCTCCTATGATACTATTGATGTAAGGCATTGCTATTATGACGGAGACTACAGTTAAGGGTATGAGTACCAATAATGCTATTTTCATGTATAATGGCAGATAGAGTTTTGATCCATAACCACTACCCACACAGCAGTCTTGGAACACCTTGATAAACCAGGCAAAACTACCCACAGATTCTCCTAGCGCTATTATTGCTAAAACTGCCGGCCATACAAGGTTATGCAGTTCCAGGCCTCCTAGTATTATCAAGTACTTGCTAAAGAAGATGGCGAAAGGTGGTGCACCAGTTATGGCTAGTGCTCCGGTTGCAAAACATATTGTCAAGAATGGGCTTCTTTGGTAGAGGCCTCTAAAGTTATCAAGAAATCTTGATCCAGTCGTATACGAGAGAGAGCCTGCAACTAGAAATAATAAACCCTTGGTAAACACATGGTTGAAGAAGTGTAGGAGAGCACCAGCGAATGCTATTTTCGACCCCGCTAAGGCGAAAGCTGATGCTAGGAACATGTACGATAACTGTGTTATAGTAGAATACGCTAGTAGTCTCTTGAAATCTCTCTGAGGGAAGTACATTAAGAATCCTAAGAGCATTGTTATCATTGCCATTATACCCATGGTCAGCGAGACGCTCTGCGATACTGGTGGGAGGAGTAGTAGTACTCTTAGTACCAGGTATATACCTACCTTGACCATTGCTGCTGCATGTAGATATGCTGAAGCTGGCGTGGGAGCCACCATGGCATCAGGAAGCCATGTCCAGAACGGGAACTGAGCTGATTTACCCCAAGCCGCTACTAGTACTAGGAACATGAATATAGTCTTTAGACTTGTTGGGAGATTAGGAATAGCATAAAGCGAAATAGAGCCTGTAGACGAGTATAATACACCCGTAGCTATATATAAGCCTAGAGCCGCTACGTGCGTTATTACTAATGCCTTATATGCTGATCTCCTAGCTTCCTCTCTCTCATAATGAAAACCTATAAGTCCCCAAGAACAGAAGCTTGTTAACTCAAAGAATATGATCATCTCTAGAAGAGTGGAGGAGAATACAAAGCCAAGCATAGAACCCATAAATACAAGCATGTAGCCATAAAACCTGGGTCTCTCGGAATCAGGTACAGGATCTTCTCTATTTCCTGGTGATAAATAGTTCTTAGTATAGACAAGTATTAAGAAGCCTACCAATGCCACCGCGAATGCTATTAGCATACTTAGATTATCAAGTATGTAACCATAGATCTCACCCATGCCTCGTACACTGTAAATAACTATATGTGTTTCGGAACCCACTACTAGTAATATTGCTGTGGATAATGTAGCTATGAGAGAGCTTATGAAGCATATAAAATCTGCTAATACTGGCTTACGAGATAAAAAGAAGCATATAATACCAGCTAATATGGGTATAAGTATGGCCAAAGACGGCAAGAGTAGACTTATAGTGCCGTTGTCCAAGCTCCGCACCCGGCTTGATATTAGTTATCCTAACTAGGATTTTGGGAACATCTTGTAGCAGCTTACCTCTGCTCCGATCCTACAGGCTTTATAGCTGATGCCTTTAGTACAAGCGATTCTAGGCTTGCTTTACTAATCCTAGAGAGTACTTGTGACCTCTTCCACTCAATGAACTCCTCTTCCTCGCCAAAGAATATCGCATCTGTAGGGCATGTCGATGCACAAGCTATTGGCAATCCTTTAGCTAGTCTGTGATTACATAAATCACATTTAATAACCGATTTGAGACTAGCAACGTATATTGGTATGCCGAACGGGCATGCTATCTCACAGAGTCTACAACCTATACACTTGACGATATCGACAACTACTCCTCCCCTGCTCCAGTGAAGAGCTTTTGTTGGACATACTGCTACACAAGGCGCGTTTTCGCAGTGCCTACATGTGTATGGTATAGATAAATCTGCCTCTTCTACGTCGTATACAGTAATATAGCTGAAACCATCATGCTCTCTCTCACAAGCAACTTCACATGCTCTACAGCCTATGCATGAAACCGGGTCAATAAATATCTTCTTAGCCATAAGTCACACCCCCTACACTTTCTCTATTCTACAAGCAGAGACCTTGGTCTCGGGAATCTTGACAACAGGATCTAGTGCATCACTAGTTATTATGTTGCCACCCCAGTGCCAGGGTAATGATACAACGTTTCTTAACACTTTATCCGTGACTTTAGCTATTGCCAGGTACTCTCCTCTCCTAGTAATGATCTTAATCTTGTCACCATCTCTTACTCCGTGCTTAGAGGCAGTCTCGGGATGTATTAATGCATAGGGTCCAGGCCATCTCTTCCTCAATAATGGGCTTCTATTAGTCATCGTAAGTGTATGAAACATACCTACTACTCTATGTGTTGTTAGTATCAATGGGTACTGATCATCTGGTTTTTCTGCCGGCTCCTCGTATTCTACAGCTGCTATTTTGAATTTACCGCTAGGTGTTCTGAACTTCTCTTTATGGAGAAGCCTTATACCAGGATGATCGGGTGATGGACAAGGCCAGAATATTCCTTCTCTGCTAGATTTAAGCCTATCAGGAGTTATACCTGCATAGAATGGTATAGCTTTGTTGATCTCGAGGAGCACGTCTTCTGGACTACTATATGGGAAGTGTTTCTCGAGACCCATATGCTTAGCAATCTCGATCAATATGTTTAGATCAGGTCTTGCCTCGCCTGGTGGCTCAAGCGCCTTGAAAGTCCATTGTACTCTTCTCTCAGAGTTTGTAAGACTACCTTCTCTCTCCGGCAACGCTGCTGCTGGGAGAACAATATCTGCTAGCTCTGCCGTCTCGGATAAGAATATATCCTGTACTACCAAGAACTCTAACTTCCCTAGCGCCTTCTTCACGTGTTCGGCATTAGCATCGCTTATGACCGGGTTCTCGCCCATTATGTATATAGCTTTAAGCCACCCCTTCTCCGCCGCATACGCCATTTCTATAACTGTAAAACCTGGGCGGAGCGGGAGCTCGTCAACACCCCATAGTTCTGCTATTCTCCTAACCTCTTTCTCATTATTAACATCCACATAGCCTGGATAGCATGTAGCGAGAGCACCCATGTCGCATGCTCCCTGAACATTTACTTGTCCTCTAAGACCGCCTACACATGCCCCTTCTCTACCATACCAGCCTAGTAGAGCTCCTAGGGTAGCTAATGCTAAGACGTTCTTGTATCCCTTAATATGTTGAGTTACACCCATTGCCCATAGTAATGAGCCATTGCGTGTAGAAGCCATTGTATACGCTACCTCTCGTACAAGATGAGAAGGTATACCATATTCCTCCTCTAGTTTCTCAGGAGTATACTTCTCCACTGTTTTGACTAGTTGCTTGAACCCCTCTGCACGAGTTTCTATGAATTCTTTATCATACAGGTCTTCTTTAATCAGTACGTTCATTATAGCATTTGCAACTAGGATGTCTGTGCCTGGAACTATGGGGAGGTATATATCGGCGAATCTAGCGCTACGCGTCTTAACCGGGTCTACTACAATTATCTTCCCGCCTTTATTCTTAACACTCAATATGTATCTCATTAATACAGGATACGTCTCGGCCGGATTCGTGCCCCACAAGACTACTACGTCTGATCTCGATATATCAAGGTAGCTACAGGTAAGCGCGCCTGAACCTGTGGTTTCTCTTAGACCTGCTATTGTTGGTGCATGACATAATCTTGCACAATGATCAACATTGTTAGTACCTATAATTCTGGCAAGTTTCTGCATCAAGTAGTTCTCTTCATTAGTACACTTGGCACTAGCCATGAATGCTAGTACATCCGCGCCCTGGGATTTCCAGTACTCTTTGAGGCGGGAAGCAACTTCACGTATAGCTTCGCTCCAACTAATCTCTTTAAAACCACTCTCTGTTCTCTTCAAAGGCTTGGTAAGCCTCTCGGGCGAGGATAAGAAGCTTAAGTCATTAGCTTTAGGACAAAGCTTTCCCTTATTGACTGGGTGATCATAGTAATACTCTATACCAGCATAACGACCATCAATAGCCTTGATATATAATCCACAGCCTACGCCACAATAGGGACATATCACGGGCGTTGTCTTGACTGCCAAGACATTACCACCTTTGTTGCGAGAACAACTCGGTATAAAGGTATTAGGTGATTATTTAAAAATATTCTGCAAAACAATTAAAGAAAAACCAACAATAATCTACTAATGACACATGAAAAATATCATAAAGAATATAGTAAAATAATGCTAAATAATATTGCAGTACTAAGCAGTATTAATAACTAATATTAATAATATTGAGAGCTAACTAAGAAGGTGTGGGCTGACAAGAACCCCTAAGATTAATCTCATAGCCACAATTAGGACACTTATGGTTTTTCAGGTTACATGAAAGAGTAGAATAGTGTGTTCGGAGAACTAGTAGCGTGCCACAACCAGGGCATCTTGTATGCAAGTAGTGTGTAGTAGCAATATTGCCTATATAGACATATCTGAAGCCGAGGGATAGGGCTTTATCACGTATTTTTACGAGAAGTTCTACAGGTGTAGGCGGTCTAGTATACTTGTAGGCTGGGAAGTAACGATTTATGTGTAATGGTGTCTCAGGTCCTAGGAACTCAAGTATTTTATCAAGAGTATACTTGATACAGTTGGGATCATCATTAGCACCTGGAACTATTAGGAAGACCGCTTCTATATGCACTCCTAGTTTTTTAGCCTTAGATGCTACCTCTAATATTTCCTCGGGGTCTGGTATTCCTATGAATTTCTTATAAGTAGTAGTACAGCCTTTAATATCGAGACTTACAGCATCAAGTCCTGCTTTAACAAGTAGTTCTAGAGCCTCAGCGGTATAAGAGCCGTTGGAAACAATGGTTGTGTAAAGATTCCTTCTTTTTGCCATTTTTAAAACATCTATGATATACTCTAGATGTATTGTTGGCTCGTTAAAGCTTGCACAAACACCTTTATCACCAGCTCTCAAGGCTTCTTCAACAATGATCTCCGGAGACAGATACTCGTCTTTTCCAGGCACTGGTTTTCTCTTGCTTAGGTGCCAGTTCTGGCACCAGGGGCAGAGAAAGTTGCATCCCCATCCACTAAAAGTCATAGCTGTGCTTCCTGGATAGAAGTGGAATAAGGGCTTAATCTCTATAGGTCTACTCTCGAAAGCGCTTACTAGCCCGTAGCCTACATTGTATAAGACTCCCCTTATATTCTCATAGTTACCACATAACCCGAGCTGTCCAGGTCTAAGAATACATCTTCTTATACATGTATTGCATCTCACACAAGTATCCATTTGTTGGGCTAGTATGGCTTTGACAGGAGACTGCATCTGCTTATTTCTCCCTCCTATGGTATCACCAAGCGACTCTTAGAACGATGCACTAGGTACCTCCATGCAGCTGTTGCAACTAGTAGTAGCATTATTGCTGCTGCCAGTCTTGTCTTCATACTGGTACTCTGGGGTTGGGCTTCACTTGTTGTCTGAGCCCCTGTAGCCTCCCTACCACCTTGTTCTCCACTACTGATAATTGTTGTTGTCTTCAATAAGGGGTTTTCCTCTATTCTCACCTCTATTTCCTGGTAGACTTTATCAGCATTAGATGCATCCATGATTATTTTAAGCAGAGCAGTACCCTTTTCTAATGCTTTTACTGTTAGAGTATTGTTCCAGGTGTCCCCAGGCGGTAGTACACTTGTTCTAAGCGTATGGACCCCGCTGGTTATCTCTAATGGACCATGAGTATCCACATCTATTGTCACATTAAGTGCTTTATAATAACCTGTGTTCTTTACGCTGATAGATATGGTAGCCGTGTCTCCCTCCTTGACTGGGGCCGGTAGCTCTATATATAATTCGAGTTTGGGGCTCACCAGGCTGCGGGGTAGTAGTGTTAAGGATATAAGATTGCCTTGTTCACCACTATATCTCACTAGCGCGGCCACAGTATTTGCAGTAGTGTTGATCTCTTGATTCTCCGCCTCTATCCATCCTCCGAGCTCGCCGTCGTAGACATACATAGAGAGCTCTGACTCGTTATAGCCCAGGCTTGCTATGGCGTCCTCCTTGTAAGTTATTGATATAGTTATGGGCCATGATATGTTCTCGAATCCTGTTAGAATCCGTAGCTCATAAAAACCTGTTACAGGGGATATCATCTCTCTATGCACATCCCATTCTCTCCAAGTAAGTATCGATTCCAGGTATGTGGGATAAGCTAGTGGTATAGATGCATTGAGGTCCCGGAAAGTAATGGATACTATGGTTGAATTATTAGTCTTTACAGCAAAGAACTCGCTACAGAGTCCTACTATCCTGCTAGATTTATCAACAATGACGTCTACAACCTTATCTCTAGCTAGTACCTCTTTGCCTGTCTTAACAATTATCTTCTCTATCGTTAATGATAATGTATCACCCAAGCCTATGCCTAGCGCAGACAAGCTTAGAGCTATCTCGAAACCATCTCCAACACCTACTGCGTATAATGGTTTTTCTAACACTATTGTCCCGCTATAATAGCCGCCAACGTACTTTCTAATAACAATCTTACTAGTATCTGCTACAAATCTGTACATTCGGTCTCCTATAGAGATCTTACCATATAGTTCTACGTCTATTAGTGATGCAGAGGAGAGCTTGCCATTAGTTGATATAGCTATCGCTAGCCATGTGCCATTATCGCCTATATAGATGCTTGTAACGTTATAGTTCCCCTCTATCCGGCTTGCCCCGTCATTATCATCTATAATCATGTAGTCCTCGGTACTCCATTCTTCGAGATCACCATCTATATAGAAGATTTTCTGGCCTGAAACTACAATACCGGTTTTCTCTTTCATAATACTATCAGTTATTAATGACTGGTATCCTAGACCCTGTACATGGATTTCGCTACCCGTCTCTAAGCCTAGTATGGTGCGGGGGTATAGCAGGTAGGTCTTGTTGTTAAGATCTATTCTATAGCCCTTAGCTACAATGTTTCCAGCAGCATCAAGTATCGTGTTGTCGACTATGTAGAAATCACATCCTACAGCTTTGCCAAGATCATTTGTTCTTAAACCAGTTGTTACGTCTAAGTCCTTGTTTATACAAAATAGTGGCTCTACGTATACACCATGACCAGTGTATGCTCCCGGCAAGCTATTATTAAATCCCAGTTCGATGACCAAGCTACCATTATCTATCAGCAGCCTATATGTTACCGGGGCAGAGAATTCAGTAACACCGGCATAGTGTTGTACATAGTATTCTATACGATGATATCCGCTATCGTAAACAGGTGCTACTACTAATACCCCCTTACTCTCTTGATATTCTTCTTTTTCAAGCCATGCTACTACAATATTGTCCTTATCCAGGATACTATACGTCCTGATTTTCTGCCATCCCTGTCCCCCGATGGATTCTAGGAATATGTATGTGTTATTTGTAGACAAGTACTCGACAGGTATAGGCCATTCTACGTCATCAGTGTTCTTAAATAATAACTTGTAGTATAATGGTGTACCTAGTGTTTGGAGAGAAGATGTGTTGAGCACTTGTGGATCGTCAGTTACTATAATAGCATAATCAGTAACATCTACTCCTACAAGAAGACCCCTTGTTACACGGGTATCCGATGCTCCTACAAGATAATACGCTCCGCCAACACCGGGTTTATAGTAGATGCCTATTACGGGTTTTCCATCACTTAGGAAGCCTGGATTATCATATGATAGATCCGAGAAACTAGATACCGTTATAAACAATGAGTCCTTGGGGGATAAACCTAGTAGTGCTAATGGAATATCTGCTACCAAACTGTAACTATCACCAGTACACTCTATACTCTGCAACTGGCCGCGCCCTATAGCATAGAAGGATTTCAACTCATAGGTATTCTCACTTATCGCTACATATGTTTGTTCTAGTACTACGCGGGTATAATCTAGTGAGAACGGAGAAGTCCTGATTAATAGTTGTAGCCCGCGGCTCTGGCTAGCAGGTGCTTCAACAATTTCTGGTAAAGGACCGTAATATTTTATAATTACGTGCATATACTCCTGGTCTATACTTAAAGAAAATTCTGCTAAGTCAAACCATGCCTTGGAGTACTCTGGCTGGTCTTTTATTACAAAGGCTTCTGGAGTAGATGCGCTTGTTTTTAATGGTGTTAATGCAATGAGCGTGAAGATGCATGCAATAATGATTATCATGGCTTTTTTATTTAAAATCATAGACAGCCACCTAGACTTATTGATTATCTCTCTGCTTCTCCTATGAAAATATGGCTTTAAGTATAAGCAATCTTAAAAACTGATAGGCTCTAGAGTTATTGAAAGCCTATGACGTGTTTGAGAAGTATGCCGATATAAAGAAGGATATAGTGGATGCAAGATATGAAGCAGAGACATCAGTGGTTTACATGGTTTATCATTGGATCTTTTCTACACTCGACAGCGTGGGGACTATACTTTGCTCTAACAAGGATCTATGTTGCTAGAGATCTTGGAGGAGGCTATACACTATTAATGACATTAGCAGCTATAGAGTATGCAACACCTTTGTCATCAATATTGTGGGGGGTATTGGCAGACAAGCTAGGAAGGAAGACATTCATAATCGTGGGCTGGAGCGGCTCTCTGCCTCTCGCATTACTAGGCTTTATAAGAGACCCATACCTCTTTGTAGCAGTAGCTGCTCTGCCAAGCCTAGCCTGGGCGGCTGGGTGGCCCAGTATAGTGTCACCCGTGGTGTCTAGACCTAGAATAGGTTTTTCTTACGGCATGTTCATGTTAGGATCAAGCATAGGATGGGGTCTTGGCAGCATACTCATGGGTCTAATATACTGGGTTACTGGGAGCTCTTATCTAGTATTCGTGGCGGCAGGCATATTTTATTTCATGGCATACGCGATCTTTTACTACAATTACCCATCACGGGTTCCTAGTGATCGGTTAGACTACAAGACTCTCAAGACTCTCTTCAAGACTATGCTACCTTTACTAGCAGCAGTGATGATCATGGCTCTCGGTGTTGACTGGAGCTTTAATGTTGTATCTGTAAAACTAGAGGATAGAGTGAGAACCTTACTGGAGGAAGTATGGGGGTCTAGTAGTTTAAGAGATGTCAGGCTAATGTATGGCATATTCTACGGCGGAGTAACATCACTAATAGGTGCTCCAGCCCGGATAGTTGCAGGCAGAATTGTTGACAAATGGAGTGGAGTAAAAACACTG
>CAZCAU010000011.1:0-35197 GCA_964496855.1 uncultured Desulfurococcales archaeon | reverse complement strand
TCCAATACCCCTGGACACGGCTCGAAGACACAATGCAGTTCATACTAAGAATCTTCAGAGAAGACGAGAGAGCCAAAGGCAAAGAACTATCAGTAGGCGAGCTCGAAGAATTCTTCAAAGAATGGTACGGGATAAACCCTTCAGACCTAGGATTCTACTGGCAACAAGCAATAGATAAACTCATAAAGAAAAAGAAGCTAGAAAAAGTAAACGACAAACTAGTCTACAAGGGAGAATAATAAAAATAAACCCGAGGCTAAGAAAATAATAATGACACGGCCATCACGCATGCGGGGGTGCCCGAGCTAGGTCAAAGGGGCGGGACTGAGGCTCCCGTGGCGTAGGCCTGCGTGGGTTCAAATCCCACCCCCCGCACCAATCTTTCTCGAGCTGGTCAACACTATTCCATTACTCATAAGAAGCCTCACAGTTGTTAATATGTAGTTAAAAAATACCACAATTTAGAGAACCTAGTATCTGGGGATGAGATTTTGCCCCGTTCCCTGTATAGATATCTTGTATTAGCAGTCTTCTTATCAATACTCTGTCTAGCAATGGTATCACTTCATTATCTAGAGGAGAGTAATGGTGTAGTTATAAGCGTGGCATGGAGTGCTGAAAACATAGCGCCTCCTAGTAAGCTTTATGTACAGGTTATAGGTTTTGCGCCTAGCCCCCCGTATGAGAGGATTGTGTATAGGGGCTTCGTTGAGCCCAATGGCAAACTAGTACTAGACCCCGAGCAGAACAGTGTTTTGAAACAAATCGCTAGAGAATGGCTAGAAGCTTATCCAAGTATAGATGTTCATGCAAACCTACTCGTCTATGTCATGTATAAGCAAGGCAATATATTGCATGAGCTTGAGAAACCAGTAATGCTGAGTTATAGTCCTAGAGAAGTACTAAGAGGAGGAAGAATAGAACATGTTGTAAGTGTTAACCCCTGGGTTATGAAGACAACTAGTCTAGAAAATATAAGATCCGCTAGTGTTGCTTCTAAGGCTGTTATCCCGCCGCCGCAGCCTATGGATTACTGGTACGAGTATAGGTTGAGAAACGACTTGTCGTGGCAAGCAGAAGACTACATAGAAACACCAGTACTAGTAATAGACAACAGAGAAGGACCTACTGTTATTGATGCGGGAATCCGGATAACAGCCAGCCACTACACTGGTTTAGGGCTAACATTAACAACGGGATACCATATCTATGATAAACTAGAAAGCGGTAGTAGACCAGACGTGACAATATCGTTAATAGAGCCAAGTGAGGGAGAGAAGGCACGATTTAATCAGGGACCAAAAGACCCTATCTCTCCAGGTGAAGCTGTCTATGTCTATATTATGGGTAAGCCTGCTAATCTCTACTATGAGGTTTATTATTGTGAGTTTGGCGAGTGCTATTATCTGCGGGACGAGATACACACTTTTCTAGCCGAGTATAAGAAGGTTGTTGTAAATGGTGAGATAGAGATAGTAGGCGGCGTAGGAAATGGCTTGCCTAGTAGTATGGTTATGGATCCCGATGCTCTGAGATTCGAGAAAGTTGATACACTAGATGCGGGCAGGGTACTATACCTGTACACGTTGTTAGAGAGTTATACTTATGATACTTGCGGCGTAGAGGTTGAAGCACCTTTCCCAGTAGGAGACATGGCTGCGTTCTTCCTGGCGTCTCGGTACCCGTTCCTAGCAAACCTCTTCTCAGGACTAACAGCAGCAATATCCTATACGGACACAGACGTCATACAAATAGATGGGCACATTAAGAATCTTGGCTACGAGCCAGGCTATGGCGGTAGCGATGTACCCGTGGATGTCTATGTATCAGTATCTTCATATCAGTACGGTATAAACTGTAAGTACAACATACCAGTAACATTCTACTTCAAAATCCTACCAGCATCAAGATAACGAAATACTACATAGGCTAAGAGTTATGCTTATATGAGTACATAAATAATACTCTGACTAAAGAAACCGTTGTCTAGGCGGCAGGTTTTTGTCACATCGCACATATAAATACTTCGTTCTGCTAGCTTTCCTACTAATGCTCGGCTTGATAATAATATCGTATCATTATTACTCGGAGACGCATCATCTTCTGGAAAGTATTAACGCTTGAGGCGTTCTTATAGTTGTTTTTCTGATATAGGAATTATATTTATATACATATACGTATACGTATCATGATGGAGAATGTGGATGGGCTCACAGGTTGTACCTATACGTGTTGATAAAGAGGTTTTAGAAGTTGTTGATGAACTGGTGAGGCTCGGGGTATTTAGTTCTAGGAGTGAGGCTTTAAGAGAGCTTATTAAGAGTGGTATTAGGAATTATGAAAAACTTGCCAAGATTGCTAGGAGTATTGATAAATTATTAGAGATAGAGAAGGAAGAAAAAGAGATTCCAATACGGCTTAATGGTGCACTGAAACAATTGTTAGAGGAAAGAAAAGCGAGGTAAGCATAAACTATGAGCTACATAGATACTAGCATTATAGTAGCGGCTCTGGATCCCCAGGATCCCAGGCTTAAGAAGGCTAGAGCTCTCCTTGAAGAAGAAGAGAACAAGATTATATCGGAGATCGTCCTAGCAGAGCTGGCCAGCATAATAGCCAGGAGAGAAGAGATTACAGCAAGTATGGCTAATAAGCTAGGCACAACTAGAGAAGAGGCTGTTGTAGCCATACTCCTCTACATACTTCATAGGTTTAAACTCAGATACAAGACAACAGAGGGTACAGCAAGACTCCCCCTACTAGGCAGAGTGCAGAAACCTATAGCTACAGCAATAGAGCTAGCACCACGAGCCAGGCTCAGAACACTAGATCTACTACACATAGCTTATGCCAAGCTCATAAAAGACGAAGGAGAACCCATACAGCGGATAATAACAGCGGACAGTAATTTCGAGAAAACAAGAGAGATGCTCAAAGAGGAAATAGGCATAGACCTACATGTAATAACTTGACCATATAAAGTAGCACTCTTCAATCATTAAGACTCACATATTCTCAAAAGAACCTAGAATAAGAATAACGTCTTAGACAAGAAATATAAGGATTACATGGAGAAACCAAGTTGCTCGTAATAGATCTACCAAGATTTGGGTCTCGAGACTACCAGGGACTCCGAAGGTCCTGAAGAGCTCTGATAAGAATTCATACTCATTACCTGGTACATGGGACAGCTGATCTGAGAATTTAACCCCGTTAATGTCGCAGTTTCTAAGAGATAATCGAGAGCAATTACCTAGTAGCTGTTAATATCTTATGAAAAGGGATTATGTGGTTATGGATCCTGATGCTCTGAGATTCGAGAAGGTAGCAACACTGGATATCGGCAAGTCTGAATATCTACCTTCGTTGCTATTAAGGAGCTTTACTTATGACAATTGCGATATGAGTGTTGGAGCGGTGTTCCCTGTCGGGAGCATGGCAGCACACCACCTGGCGTCCAGCACCCCCTAGTTGCAAAGCTCTTCTCAGGACTAGCAACAGCATTATTTTATGTAAGTATAGAGATAGGTGGGTATGCGTTTTCTCACCTATATCACGAACTTAGGCTCTGATCCGCTTTATTGCAGTAGTGGTGTGCCTGTAGATATCTATATCGCTGTATCAACATACCAGTACGGTACGGACTGCAAGTATAGCATGCCAGCTGCATTATACTTCAAAATCCTGCCAGCATCGGGTAACGGTGAAACATTCTTTTTCTCCGCAGGTTATTGCTTGAAGACTGCGTTGTACATTCTGTTTAAAACCCATAGTATGTCGAAGCCATCGACTCTAGCGAGGTCTGGTGGTACTGGGTTTGAGAATGCTTTGAAGCCTTTATTCTTAAACAATTCATTAATGTACTCTATGAGGCGGGGTGTAGACAAGGGTTTTTCCAGGTTCTTAATCTTCCTCAGCACATGTGCTATGAAGTTTACTTGTGTCTTCTCTACTACTCGTGGATGTTGAGCTAGGTCTAGTTCGAACCTGGTATTGTCATCATAGACTGCTACTAATTTGTATCCTCTTGGTCTTATCTTCCTTAACCCTCTTATACCATGGAATGTTCTCGTCTTAGGTGGATGATATTCTCTCCTCGTCTCTAACGGTTCTAGTATCTTCTTTGCCTCCATGGTTATGTCTCTGGGAATGTATTCTTCTACTAGTATTATCTTGTCTGCTGGTCTCAATAATGCTGAAGAAGCACTAGCAATAGCTATTACTCCTATACCAGTCTTGCGTACAAGGTCTTCTACTTGTGTACTCAACGGCTTTATTGGTTCTCTCCTAATGATACTATTCATTTCCTCGTCCTTGTATAACAGGTTTGTTGCACTAGTATCCTCGTCTATAAGTAGTAGCTCAGCACCAGCTTCCACGGCCTCGTTTATTGATGCAGCCATACTAGTTGAGCCACTAGCATCCAGGCTACTAAAGTTACTAGTATCAGCGCCTCCCGGGATATCTTCTATGAAACTCGATATATCTACACTAGAGATTATCCTCTCATCCTCTGCTCTTACTAGTACCGTGTATCTCCTAGACACTACCAGTTCTCTACCATCGCTCTCTATATGATCATAAATGCCTTCCTGAACAGCTTCTAGAAGAGTGGTCTTGCCATGATACCCGCCGCCAGTAATAACTATGAACCCCACAGGCAGAGCCATGCCAGTTACTAAGCGGCCGCTAGGCAGTCTCACAGAAACTCTGAGCTCCTCCGGTGATCTGAATGGGACAGCATTCTTCATGGGTTTAAGAGATAAACTGGATTCTCTAGGCAGGATACTATTGTCGCCGATGAATACAGCATAATTGTTTTCCTCAAGCCATGACCTAAGATACTCCTGGTCCAGGTAGTTCATCACATGCTTCTCCAGAGCACCGAGACTGGTAGAAGACAAGTATCTCACAACACCAGGCACATGCTCTACTAGTATCTTCTCAGCATAGTCGCCGAGTATCCTCCTACCCCTAGCCGGGAGCCCTACATAGAATCTCAAGACAAGATCATGATCAGAGGCTTCAACACATGATCTCTCAAGAATCCAGGGACCAGGCCTGGGTATGCCGAGATAACAACTGTTACCCGTGCCACACTTCCTGCTCTTACTCTTCAGATACACATATAGTCTTCGAGACAAGAAGTCTGTGAAAGCTGTTACGAGTTTCTCGTCAAAGAATCTGCGTGGAAACCCGTGTGTAGAACCAGGTATTCTGATTTCTATTATTGATGGAGGAGCATAGGGGTCTCTCTGTACCTTTGTCAATCTAGCTGTAAAACCGCGGTGCTCAACGACTAGGCCTAGTAGGCGTTTATATCTGGAGTATCTCGACCTATTTATTCTCTGTATGAGATCCACTAGTTCATGCACATTAATCATCATTATAAATCACGCTAAGAATCTTGGCAGCTAGCTATGATGCTCCGTAAAACCTAGTTATTCTGGTACACTGAAGCCTTCTGCTCTTAATGCTTCCAGTAATGCATCAAGCATGTAACGGTCTTTGTCTCTAAGTAGCTCCTTGGATGCATTATATAGATGCTCGAACTCCACTTTGCCTGCACCTAGTCGTTTAGCATAATCCTCTACATAGCTTATCACGCGTTGCACTACTTTGCTCTTAACGTGTGGAGGCATCGGTGCAAGAGCTCTTAGTAACGCCTTATATACTCTATGATCCCACTCCATGCTTTTCTTAACACCAGTCATATCTAACACCACTCTAATTACACTTATGCTTGGAGAAGCAATTCATACCTGTATCTGGATGGCAAAAAGTTTGCCTACATATAGGGCATATGATCATGTGAGTGTGGCATAAAAACTTGCCACATACATTACATACAGTTACTAGTGGTCTTTCACAGTAATCGCATTTGTGTCTAGAAGCTTTTAATCCAAACTCGCTTAGCGTCTGCATCAATACATCAAATAATCCTCTCTTGCCGATTTTCAGTATCTTAGGCTTAAGCTCTGTATCCATGTAATCCTTTAGCCCGGCTTCAAATACTATGGTTTTACCCTTGAATTTAGAGTCTTTAATCAATTTGGCAATAGTTTGCTTTGTTAAGAAGCCCATGAACATTAAGGCGTAACCATCATAATCCTCATCTCCTACAGCAGTATCTATCATTCGCTTAGTAACTGGCCCCGTTACATCTCTCCAGTATATCAGCAGCGTTTTCCCCTCCTTCTCGCCTATTAGCTTGCCTCCTTTCTCCTTGACTCTATAGCCGGCTTCGCATAACTTTTCTGCGAATTTACGTGCTAAGCTGGATAACTTGAGTTCATCTGGTAGCATCTTCTTGTCCACCTACTAACCAACATGCAGGATCCTCTGCGAAGGGATCACCTGTTCTAGCAAATGCTCTACACCGCGCACCCATGCATATATCCTTGTACTTACAGATTCTACATCTATCTTTCAAATTATTACGATCTCTCAGATTCTTTAGTAATTCGCTCTTTTCCCAAATTTCTGAAAGTGGCTTCTCACGAATATTTCCTAGAGGTATTTGAAGTAGCATGCAGGGATAAACGGTGCCATCATATAGTATTGTTACATACCTGTACCCAACCGCGCAACAGGTTCTGACAAATCTAACTAGCATATCTTCGTCCTTCACGTTCTTCTCTACCTCAACCCAGTATTGGGGCAACGCTATTACTCTGAAGTATATGTCTTCCTCTACTAGTTGTCTCTTAATTATGTAGTTGACAAGCCACTTCTTCTGATCTACTGTTAGCTCGTACTCCTTATACAGTCTTCCTCTCCCAGTAGTTACAAAGTCAAATACTTCGACAGCGTTAGCACCTAGTCTCTTGGCTAAGTCGACTATCTCAGGAAACTCGTGTATGTTCTTCTTATGAACAGCTACACCTATCTGGAAAGGTATACCTACTTCGCGGCAATTCTGTATACCCTTAATAGTCTTCTTCCAAGCTCCTCTAACTCCTCTAAACTCATCATGAGTCTCTGGCTTAGCTCCATCCAGGCTTATAGCTATGGCTTTCAACCCAGCCTCCTTGAGCCTCCTTAGATAACTCTTGGTGAGAGTGTCGATCATACCATTAGTTCCTAGCAGAGGGGACAAGCCTTCATCATACGCGTGTTTAACGAGTAGGGGTAGATCCTCTCTAAGAGTGGGCTCGCCGCCATCAAATATTAGCATTCTAGCACCAAGCCTAGCTATATCAGATATGAGTTCCCTAGCTTCCTCTGTTGTGAGTTCATTTGGATGAGGCTTTTCAACAGCCTCGCTATAGCAATGCACGCATCTTAGATTACACTTGCGTGTGACAGCATAGCTTACCAGAACAGGCGGGTTCACGGCTAACACCTAGCTCTAAAGTTTGGAGTCTGATAGCCGCGTTAGGTAATGTTTAAAATTTTAATAATCTTTGTGTTTAAACCCGGCTAAGCATAGGGTTCCTAGACCACCATTAGCCGGATATTGAAGTATCTGGCAGAATACTTAATATCGATTTCTGTATTAAGAGCCTAAGAGGATAGAGAGTAGATCGGGTCTCTACTAGTTGCTGGAGGGTGCCTACTAGTGGCGAAACCGATGAACTTCGCATTTATGTGCAAGACTAGACTGTCTAGTAATAACTTGAGCGTAGCAGTTATAGGTGCAGGGCCTGCTGGTTTGTCTGCTGCCGGGTACTTGTTGTGCCGTGGTTATGATGTTGATGTTTATGATAAGATGCCGTTGCCTGGCGGGTTAATGGTTTTTGCTATACCGTCGTGGAGGATACCTAAGGATAATGTCTTGGAGGGTGTGGGAGTTCTCGAGGAGCTAGGAGCCAGGTTTAAGGGTAAGACTATTATAAGTATCAGTAACGAGCCACCGCATATCGAGGGTAGCGAGTTTGTTGAGAAGACTGTATCGCTTGAGCAACTACTAGATGAGTATGATTACATCTTATTAACTACTGGTACTTGGAAGTCTAATATTCCTGGGATACCAGGTGCTGATTCTAGAAGAGTGTATTCTGCGCTAGAGTACCTTTACAAGCATAGACTCTACGAGCTAAAGCTTAGAAAGACTAGGCCGAGGTTTGGTAAGAAGATAGTGGTCATTGGTGGAGGATATAGTGCCATAGATGCTGTAGAACAAGCACTAGATTCTGGCGCGGAGGCTTATCTTGTTTATCGTAGAACTGTTAGAGAAGCACCAGCAGGCCTCTACGAGTTTAAGAGGATGGAGACTATGGGGGCAAATGTAATAGAACTAGCATCACCAGTAGAAGTGATTGTTGAGAGGGGGGTTGCTAGGGGTGTGAAGTTTCAGAAGATGAGGCTAGGACCACCCGATGAGACAGGCAGGCCGAAGCCAATCCCTATACCTGGGTCAGAGTTTGTTATCGATGCTGATGCTGTAGTCTTTGCTACAGGTGAGAGAGCTACACCGCCTGTCTCTCCGGAGAAGAAGGAGTTGCTTAAGAAACTAGGGATAGAGCTTACGCGTAGGAATACCATCGTCGTAGATGAGCATATGAGAACAGGGAATCCGAGGATATACGCTGCCGGAGACGTAGTTAATGGTCCTACAAAGATTGGGCCAGCTATACGCTCAGGACTAGCTGCTGCTCGTAGTCTTGATCTAAGAGCTAGAGAGGAGATACGTGTGAAAGCACGTATTAGAGGGTGAGAGTATATGGCTGTTATGATAGATATGAGCAAGAGTAGGAATCAAGATATACAGTACGTTAGACTAATAGATCTCTCTAAGTGTATAGGTTGTGGTGCTTGCGAATCAGCTTGCGAGTTCGTGCATAATGGTATAACTTATATCAAGGTTTATCGAAGCGATATAGGTATTGAGACACCATTATCTTGCCTACATTGTGATAAAGCGCCCTGTATAGATTCTTGTCCAACAGAAGCATTAATACGAGACTCTTCGGGAGCTGTTATCGTGATACCTGACAAATGTATTGGCTGCCGCAACTGTATGATAGCGTGCCCATTCGGTATACCGGTCTATAATGTACAGCTAAGCTCTGTAACAAAATGTGACCTATGCCGTGATCTACGTGCAAGAGGACTAGAGCCTGCATGCTATGCCATCTGCCCTACTGGTGCTATTGTAGTTAATAAGTGGGAGGAGATACTGGGTTCTAAGAAGTAGCTTAACAACACTACGCGTACACGGATAACATGTTATATATTGTCTCACGGATACACTCCTCTATATCCTGCGGCATCAGCACATGAGGTCTTCTATTCCGGCCCCACACATATAGCTTATACTCTTGTCTCCCAGCAGCCTTAGATATAACCATATACCTCATAACAATATCCGAGAGCCTACTATTAATATTGTATAGTTTTTCATCAACAAGTGCTGCTAACCTAACAACTAGTACTCCTTTCTCTTTAAAGTAGTTGAGCTGGTCAAATAGCAGAGGCATATACCTCTGCAACCTCTCAACAGTCATTGGTATATCAACGCCATGCAGGATTATCATATCAGCATCCACTTCCTCTGTAGCTGTGGTCTCCATAGCTACTAGCTCTGATAAGGTATAGATGAATGGGTTTAAGCTTTTGAAGACAAAGTGTTTTTCAACAATCTTCTCTGCAACACCGCCTTTAGCACCAAGTCTCTCTAGAGCATGGATTAGTCTTCTCCTCAATGAGTGTGGTGAAGACCTGTAACTAATTAAGAGTACACGATGATCATTAACTACTGCTAGCCCAGCAAGTAGTATGAGTATCTCGTCAGGTCTCGCATCGGGAGGGTATGTTACATATACCACTTCTCCTCTCTCCATATAGTTTAGTATTGATTCAAGCTGTCTACAACACAGCTTTATCTTGCCTTTCTCGGCACTTATCTTCTCGAGTATAGGAGGCAATGTTATATAGATTCCTTTGCCCTCAATGATCGAGAACGGCACCTCTACAACATAAACTGGTGCTCCACGCACTTTTCTTATCTCAAGCATTCTTGATGCAAGCCTATGTTCTCTCTCAATCTTGAGGACAAGAACTATGTCAGAGATAAACTCTAGCCCGCTTAGATTCAATGACTCGGAGTAGAGCGGTATCTCTGCTACAAGTATTGATAACCCCTTAGTAAGAGATGCTAGGCTGTAGAAGAAGTTATGTAATAATGCTCTTTTCTCGCCACTCTTCTCTGACGCCGCCAGAACAGTGTTTATCGAGTCTATAACAATTATATTCGGCTTAGTAGACAACATTAACTTGTTGATAGCCTCGAGAGTATCATCAAGACTCAGCGAGGCTGGTAGCCTGACTATAACAATGTTTTTCTCTGCAACATGTTTATCCAGCTCTACGCCTACTCTCTTCATATTCCTAATTAGTTTTTCTCGGTCTTCTTGGAATGTTATGTAGAGGCACTTATGTCCTCGCATAGCGTTTGATGCGCATATTGTTGATGCTAGAGTAGTCTTACCACTACCAGGATGACCAGCAATAACTATTAATGTCCCAGGAACAAGCGCATCAGCTAAGAATTTGTCAAGTCCACTAATACCTGTTATAAATCCATTCAAAAGCCTGATCCTCGCGCGGGCTTTCTAGACCATTCAGGGTGTGTAGAATACGGGGTACAAGTATTTATTTTTCACGCTCATACAAGTACGGTATTCTTTATAGCTAGTCTTACCGAGTATTATCCCTGAGGGATACGTGTTACAGTGAGAATAGCATATGTATCTACTTTTCCTCCTAGACTATGCGGTATTGGTGAGTATACCTGGAGGCTTGTAAATAGTCTGCGTGGTCTCGGTGTTGATATAACAGTGTTTTCGAGTATTGATGGTTATAAAAAAGTACCTGGTGTGAGAGTAGTCCCTGTTTTTGATCCCGGCAGGCCCAGGTATGATATGCTTCTTAGAGAGGTATCCAAGGGCGGGTATGACGTCATACATGTGCAGCACGAGTATGGTGTTTTCCCACGTGTAAAGATTTTCCTAGAACTCTTGGATAAGCTTAGCAGAATGACTAGGCTCTTAGTAGTGACTCTGCATACAATCCTGCATTCTAGCCGTGGTGTTGATCAGACTAGTTACCAGCTTAAAGTAGTTGATAAAGTAGATGCTGTGATTGTTCATAGTATTTTGCAAGAATACGAGATTATGCTTCAAGGCGCTGATCCTGTTAAGATCACGCGTATTCCTCACGGTACAGACTATTATCCTAGTGCAGAACCGCTCAGCAGTACTAGTGTTACTGGGAAAAACGAGTTGGTTTACGCATTAATTGGTTTTATTAGATGGAGTAAGGGTCTAGATGTCCTAGCCAAGGCTTTTAGGATTGCAGGATCTAGTAGTGATAGGATAAAATTATTGATAGCGGGCGCTATCCAGAACCCTAGTGGCAAGAATAGCCTGGATAAGCTATTCGAGGAAGTCCCTAGTCACATGCATAACCGTATACAGATAATCAACAAGTATCTTGATAAGAGGAGTCTTGAGGAAATACTCAGGAACATAGACATACTCTTGTTCCCGTACAGAGAGGTACCTGGGTACATACCTGTAAGTGGCGCGCTACACATGGTCATGGGTTACGGGAAACCACTCATATGTAGCAGAGTTCCTAGACTTGTAGAATGCGCCATGTATGCCTCAGAAGTACTGTTTCCACCAGATAACCCGGATATGCTTGCAGAACTCATGCTAGAGTTTCTTGAAAATCCTACTAAATTCATAAATGCAGGGCTCAGATTAAGAGAATACGGGCTTCAATGGACCTGGGACAGAGTAGCACACGAGCATCTAAGATTATACGAGAAACTATTATGAAGTAGAAATAATCTTGTCACATCCTATATCATGTCAAGTATACTCTCCAAAGCTCTGACAAGATAATCAATGTGTTCTCTACCCACCCTGCCCATCACACCTATTCTCAACATCCTATTAGCATATTCTCCTAGCCCAGTAGCTACTAGTACTCCGTATCTTTCCTCAAGTACTTCCTTGATACTAGCAGCATTCCTAGCCCATACAGCAGTAACCGTGTTAGAAGCAGAATAGTCTGGAACCACGGGCTCCAACCCTAATTTACGGAGATTCTCTCTCAGATACTGTGTGAGAGACTTGTACCTAGACCATCTATTCTCTAACCCTTCTTCTCTAAGCAGTATTTCTAGAGCTACACGTACTGCTAAGAGAATGTTTGATGCAGGGGTAAATGGTGTTCTCCTCCTAGAATACTCTACGTCTATGTACGTTGCTAGGTCGAGATAGGGTGGTTTATCCTTAGTACTCCTAGTCTTGTCTAGCGCATCACTACTAAGAGCCACAAAGCTTAGCCCAGGAGGAGCCTCGAGACACTTCTGGCTACATGTAGCAATTGCATCAATACCCCATTCATCCATGTAGAAGGGCTCGCCACCTATAGCTGAGACGCCATCAACTATTACGAGCATATCATTTTGCTTAGCAGCTGATGCTATTCTTTTCAAACACCTAATAGTCCCGCCAATACTAGTCTCTGTATAAACCATTGCTAATACATCATACTCATGCCTGTGAGAATCCAGAAACTCTAGGATCTCATCACAATAGTTCTTGCTAGACAAGTCTACACCTAGCTTATCCACATGTGCTCTCCTCTCTATGAGTGCATCATTTAACCGCTTGCTAAAGAACCCCGTATCTATCAAGACAACCCTGTTTCCAGGATTAATAATACTATACACCATGGCGTTCACAGCTAATGTGCCACTACCAGTTAAAACAGCTACTTCGCCGCTAGTAGTTTTGAAAACTTTTCTCATATCATCAATGACTTCTTCTAACAAGTTCTTGAAAGACCTAGATAAGTGGCTCAGGGGCTGCGAGGCTAGTGCTTTGACTACTCTGTCGTCAATACTTACAGGTCCTGGTCCGAGATTCAGCTTCTCCAAGCTATGTACAGAGCCTGTACGTAAGAGGCTTGTTTTTTCATCGAGTACATCGACAATAGGCATCACCTTTCTGGGAAGACAGGGGTTTTAGAAGAAGCCTAGATTACTCCAGGTATTGTTAACACGAGTACGAGAGAACGAGAGCTAGGGCTAGGGATGGAGAGACGGTGTTCCAAGTACTACGGGTAGTTGTCTTGTGAATCAATTAGGATCCCTGGCTCTGGCAGAAATAATTGGGGTGTTTGTATATAAAAGGGTTTCTATAAGATTAGGCTTCGCTACCAGCCTCTTGTAGCTGGCTTGCTGTCTTCTCCCATGCCTCAATGTCAATGATAGATTTATGGAGTATTATCAGGGCTAGCCCTATAGCTATGCATAGGATTAGGGTTTTGGAGGGAGACATGATATTGTTTGTGATGTAAAGATATGTGTCGTAAGAGTCTAATAGTGCATGTACTAGTAGTGTTATAAAGAGTCCTCGCAGAGCATATCCCACTCTAATCATTATAGCCATGTATGTGGCTGTTATTGTGTGAAACAATGTTATAGCAAATGACTTGTATCCTAATAGCAAGAGGTATGTCTGAGAATAGTATGACAAAGCGTAACTCTTTGTTGCTATTACCAGCATTACTAGTAATGAACTAGTAAGACCAAACATGTATCCAATCCACTCGGCTTGCTCTGTATTCTTGTAAACTACTACGTATTTCAAAGACTCTTGCGTCGAAGCAGCTATAATGCCTATAGCTATGGCTTGCCATATTGTTGTCTCCTCGAGTAGTGTGCGGGTAGTGTTTTGTAATGGTAGTCCAACTACTAGTGATAAAAGTAGGGCTAGAACACCTAGTACGAGAGCAAGTACTCGTGGCTTTCCTCTCCTCATGTACGGGTAAAAAACTGCTAGTACAGCAGCTACCACCACTACCGATGAGGCAAAAACCTGATGATTCATAAGGCTTAACCCTCACTGTAGTATACAAATATTGTCCTTGAATTTTTCCTAGGGTACTTTATATATCTCAAGGTAAAAACAACAAAGTTTAAAGGCATAAGAGTATAAACATGTACTTGAGGAGTAAGAAATGTTTAACTTACAGCCGGGAGAAATACTGCTAATCCTAGCAGTAGTACTCTTAATATTTGGTCCTACAAAACTACCACAATTGGCTAGATCGCTTGGACAAGCCATAAAGGAGTTTAAGAAAGCAAGTGAAGGTGTCCAGGAAGAGCTGGAAAAACCAGTTAAAGAAGTAGAAAAACCAGTTAAGGAGTTAGAGAAATCAGTTACTCAGCTAACGACTCAGGGAGAGAAACAGAAGACTGTAGAGGCATAAGATTAGCATATCTCTATGGTAATACTCTTTTTTAAAAGAAAGTAATTCTAGTCTTTGCTCTTCTCTAGAGTTTTCTCTGCTACTCGTGCGATAGCCCATGAGCGTAATAGTGTTACTCCTCCAGACATGAGTGAGAACCCTATTAGAGCTGCTAGTAGCGAGGCAGTTACATTCTGTTGTGGTGTTGTGAGCAGGCTTATACTTGTAATGAAGAAGTATATGCTTACTATGAGAAGCCCTATACCAGAAGCTGCTAGTATTATTCCTCTTATAGTAGTCTCAGCCGGCAATACTAGTATTCACCCCCATAAGAACTTTGTCGCGAGTCTTATTGCTTTGTCGATAAACCTGATAGTATTCTCTATCTTCTCCATAATTATATTATTATCCCATAAGCCTAGTTTTGTTACAACATCTGTTTCTGGCATTGGTTTCTCCACGCCAAGTGCTTGTAGAAAGACGTGCATTGTAGCCGGGTTTGTATAACTCAACAAAACCAGGACGGCTATAAATACGATGGTGATTATAACTGGTAGTGAGAGAAAACGTGGTTTTCCTTCCATTGTTATTATACGGCGTAGTTGTCTATACATTATTCTCCACACGAGAATAGTTATAGCTATATCAACAAGACTTAACACGTGGAACCCCATGATCTTGATCTCGCTAATAGTTCCAGGGCTTAGTATCAAGAGTATTCTTCTTACTAGGAAGTTTACTACCGGGTAGATGAATGCACCTGCTATTAATAAGAAAGAGTACTGTATTAAGCGTTGATGCCATGTCCGGCCCTTCTCTAACATATCCACAGTATCTCGTATCTCTTCTACTGCGAGACTAGCAGCGTCCTCGGGCTGTATAGATATTGCGAGCACAGCACTTTCTACAAGGTTATTGCTAAACCACACGACTACTCCTATTACTAGTATGCTTACTAGTAGTAGCCCTATACGTGTATTCTTAATAAGCATCCAGAGATCAGGGAGTGGTTGTGGGAATGGTAGTCTTAGTCCTAGTATGAAGTTTATAATACTACCAGCTACTATTGCCGCGCTTAAAGCAATTATTATTGGCATCATGTACGATATGCCTGCACCAAGAATAGTCTGTGCCTTATCGTGACGATATTTGATCGATGAGCCACCTGTATCTAGTCTTTCTACGAGAAACTTGCGCCTATAAGGGAACGAGTATAAGAGTATCATGGATACTAGCGTCGCTTTTGCTATACTTGAGAGATTTAGTCCTAGTGTTAATGCCTCTAATACTATTATCGTGTAAATCAATACTATGCTCTTATGAATATTCTTCTCGTAAAAAGCGTGTACAACCGCTATAGTAGCTATTACTATTACTAGTATACGGGCAAGCATTGTAAAGAACCATAAGAGAGTATAACCATCATATACTGGAGAAAACGCCATATAGGGTGGAAGAATTCTCTCAATAACGCTCCGCATACCTACGTATATGTGCCAGACAGGCTCATAAATAGCATATACTACTAGAAGAGACATGCCTATTCCGAGTAGATGCCGCTTCTTCAACCTCCCACGCCCTTATGCTAGTCTTTGTCTCAAGAGCTCTATTCTCATCAGAGTAGCCTCCACCATGTCGTCAGGGCCAACTGTTACCACGGGTATACCGTGTGCTAGAAGGGTCTTGACAGTCTTTTCACGCTCAGACATACTGCGTATAGTGTAGAGCCTATATAATGCTGCTTTAAAACCGCTTAGCCCCTTTACCTCGAATAATGGCGTATAGGGAGATATTACTATGACTTCGTTTCTAAGACTCCTGAGCCGGAACAGCAGGTCTATGCTACCCGGCTGTACTTGTTCTAGGTCGCTGATCACTATGTACACGGTTTTCCCTCTCTTAGTAGCTCTTGTAGCAGCTAGTCTCAGCAAATTAGCAAGACCACTAGGCGAATCAGGGCTTGGCCATGAGAGATCCGAGAGTACTCTAAGTATTCTCCTAAACTGCTGGGACCCCCGTGCAGGTTTTAGTATACTCGTATGCATTCCCGAGGATATAGCTAAGCCCACGTAATCTCCTCTCCTCAGCAAGTACTCGGAGATACTAGCTATTGATCTTAGAGAATACTCTAGCTTAGTTGAACCAACTACTCCGTAACTCATGGTGCCCGGCAAGTCTAAGACTAGCATTACTTCTAAACTAGATTCTTGCTCGAATTCTTTAACCATGAGTTTTGTAGTCCTAGCAGTTGCTTTCCACTCAATCCTCCTATACTCGTCGCCAGGCACGTATTCTCTTATATCCATGAATTGCATACCTATGCCTCTACGCCTGGTAAACGCTGTCCCACCAGGCCTCAGGGTCGGGACAGCTAGTAGCATGCGTTCTCGTATATGCTCTAGACGTGGCTGTACCCTTATCTCCTCTATTTCTCCTAGACTAATTTCTCTGGAGAACAAGCCAGCCGGGTCTCTGAGAACCATGAATGGTCCCTTGAATACATGTCGTCCAGCAACAGGTTTCACAACATACTCGAGTACAAGACTCCCTCTAGCTGGTATAGATGCTACTGCTGAGTTAGAGTATTTTAGTAGCTTGAATAATGGTGGATACGAGTCTCTTATCTCTACGAATAACAGGGGTATGCGTGAGGGATTAGTTATCTCTAGCTTTATGCTTAAAGGCTTATACTCTATGACTGGTACATCATATCTTCTCTTAACACCTAGTCTCCGGGCAATTGATAACTGGAGATCAAAGATTATCCTAGAGACGAGTAATAACACCGTGTTAAAAGTAGCAAGAACTATTATGCTAGGGACAAGTGATTGAGGAGCTACTACTAAGAGTGCAAATAGTACTGACGCTACTACTATCAGTATCTTGCCCCTAGGCGTTATCCCTGATAATAATCCTACTTGCTCCTCCAATGCCTAGGCCACACCCTTATAGCAAAGGCTATGGAACTGGGACTTTCTTTAACACGTCATCGATAACATTCTCAGGAGTTATGCCTTCTAGCTCGGCTTCTGGTTTTAGAATAACCCTGTGTACAAGCACGGGCATTGCAACTTTCTTTACATCATCAGGTATGACATAATCTCTACCATTTATCAATGCTACTGCTCTAGACAACTGTAACATTGCTATCGCTGCACGCGGCGAGCCTCCTAGTCTGACATGCGGGTGTTTTCTAGTCTCCTCTATAATATCTGCTATGTATCCCAGTATCTTGTCATCAACATATATATCCCATACAATACTAGTCATTAAAGCAACGTCTTCCGGGCCAGCAACAGGCTTTATAGGCCATTCCTCTATAGTCTTCAGCCTCTTGAGCATCTTTATAGTCTCTTCTCTCGACGGGTAATCAACTACTATTTTTACTAAGAACCTGTCCAGCTGTGCTTCTGGCAGGGGAAACGTGCCTTCAAGCTCTATAGGGTTCTGAGTAGCTATTACTATGAATGGCTCTGGTAGTCTCAGAGTCTCGCCTTCAATAGTTACTTGTCTCTCCTGCATAGCTTCTAATAATGCTGACTGTGTTCGAGGACTAGCCCTGTTTATCTCATCCGCGAGAACAATATTTGCAAATACGGGGCCCTTCCTAAGCTTGAACTCTCCTGTCTTAGGATCATAAACCATCGTGCCAACGATATCGCTTGGCAAGAGATCCGGCGTGAACTGTACTCTCTTAAAACTCAGGTTCAGCGCAGAAGCTATGGCTTTAGCCATGGTAGTCTTTGCTACGCCTGGAACACCCTCTAATAATACATGGCCTCTGGCAGCTAGCGTAGCTATTATGAGTTCTACCTCGTTACCCTTACCTACTATTATTTTATGAACTTCTTCTTTTACACGGCTTATCTTATCTCCTATTATCTTGACCTTCTCACCTAACTCCATATTCTGCACCTTTAAGCTTCTCTTTCTCTACAAGCGTGTAACCTAGTGATTCAAGGATTTTCTCAGCAGAGTATATAAGTTTACGAGTAGTCTTATCCCAGTTGAATACTATGGGTGTAAACCTGCGTTTACCAATAGCTCTCTCATAGAGTCTCGTGAGAGACGATAAGAACTCCATGATCTCAGTAGCTGGGATCCCGGTCCGCTTAGATAAGTACTCGATATTCTCTCTATGCAGTGCCTCGCCAAGACCTATCCCAGTGTTCTTCTTGAGTATGATATCCATTGTGAGGTAAAGATCTCTTATGCTCTCCAAGGCTTCTCTCTTGCCAAGCTTTTTTAATCGGGCATACCTAGTCTTAACACTAGTCTCTGCGACTACTTCTATCTCTTCGATACTTGTATGCATGGTATCATCAATGTGTTTTCCAGGTATTTGCCTAGACAAGTATCTGCGGATGAGATAAAATGCTATGATGAATACCGGGAACCCGATTAACGGGAATCTTGCTAATAGTTTGAAATAGTATTGCTCAAGACTATTAATGATCCAGAGTATTAGGTATGCAAACATTGCTGGGTGGAGTACTATTGGTAAGCTAACTCCCAGCTTGCCCAGCTCTCTAGCTATATCCTGTGGGTTTTTCGCCGGGGTACGTGGTAGTATCGTGTTTGTTTTTGCATGCATATTATCAATAACTACGAGTACATTGTTTCGAGGAGTATCTCGTGAGAGCATGTAGAATATGTTTAGGACCATCTCTGTATAATTATACCTAGTATCCTGGAGTCTGAGCGCGGAATTCAAGAATATGCTTCCATCACTTATCGCTATTATCGAGTCATCAATGCCTATAGCAGGATTTATGCTCCCATCAGAATATACTGCAATAACTACATGTGAGTAAGCGCGGCCCTTATCGTTTACAACATTATCCGTCCACGAGAATATTATGAAGTCGTTTGCAAGCATAGGTAGAAGACCAGTGAAGCTGAACTCGCCTGTTGTTAACCTGAGCCTAGAAGCCCAGTTTAGCCTATAAGTATATGGTTTCCACTCTATACCCTCTTCTAGCAAGCTTCTCACACCATTAGCACCCGGAGGCTTAGTTGGGAATACCATAATAGCTTCTGGATAAGGTGAGGGCGTGTCATCTATTCTCTCAGTAGGATCAAACAAGGCTTCACCAGTTACTACTAGCCCGTATCTTCTAAGCAGTGTATTAGAAGTAATATTCTCATCAGCCACGAGTAACGATAAGCTTGCCTGTCTCATAAGGTTATCCAGGTAATCCGTCTCATACGAGCTTATACTCCGCGAAGGCGATACTATGACATAGATTATCCTATCATACCCAATCCTAGAAATAGCCCTGAGATCACTAAGGCTATTCGCTACTGTTACCTTAAACCCTTTTTTCTGGAGAAGCTCTGCTAGATCACTCAGCCCGTTCCAGCCAGTATTGTATGGGCTAGTCGAGTCCTTGTACATTAGTGATACTAGTATAGTCTTTGGAGCAGCATACATGCTTGCAACAAAGCCTACAAGTGCTAAGCCCAGCAAGAAGCTCCTAAGCCTCATCGCTTTGTAACCCTCTTAATACAACTAGTACATTTCTCAAGATCATCCTCTGATAAAGGCTTAACAGTATAAGCCGCTTTTTCATAAACTGGTGTCACATCTCTGATTATCTCGCCATATACGGTATCTTTTAGCTTCTCAGCATACTCTCTAGGAGTCTCCCAGTCCTTCTTATGATAACCAAGTATCGAGAGGATCCTGACGAGGCTCTGATAACAATATATTATCTTTTCACGTAGAGACTTACCATACAAGTTTATCTCAGACATGTATCGTGAAGCAGTCTTAGTGATACGTGATGCTTCTAGAAGTGATTGTATCCTTGATCTATACGTGAACAATAATAAACTGGCTACAACAACAGCTGTCGCTACACCCAGGTATTCAGCCATGTTGCTCCAAGAGAATAAAGCTGATCCACCACCAGTACCTAGTCGTGGTAATCCTAGGTTAGGCAAGCCTTTGAGAGAAAAAGACTCCCCAGTACCCTCTATCCTCACGTTCCACTCCCCAATATTTTCTCTTAGGACCCGTGAAGCATCCATTACACCACTTATATCGTCTAATGGTACACTCTCTTTATCCAGGACTCCTAGGTTATACAATGACTCTAGAAGAGACCTGTACTTGTCTGGGTCAAGCTCTATACTCATATCATTACCATAACCACTAGCAAGACTAGATGTAAGACTAGCCAGTAGCTTCAAATCCTCCGGCGATAATTCTACTACTGATACACTACCACTAGATAACAAGTTGTAGAGATTCTCCGCAGCAGCATTATACTTGTCTGGATCACCGGTTCTGATAGCTTCTTCTAACTCTGCTAGAGCCTGCTTTAATCGCGCATCACTCACCTTCTCCTCTAGCTCTTTTATAGTATTAACCAGGTTATTACCAGGCTGTATCAGTAGTATCAAGTCGTAAGGCTGGTGACGCACCGGTATACCGGTAGAAAATACGTGTAGCGGCGTGTAGAGTAGCAGTAGTATCATTACTGATACTACCATGTGCTTGTAATTCATAACGTGCCAGCCTCCTGGTCAGTACATAATTCCTGCTCTCTAACCTGTTTATTACTACTTGGTCCTTTGACAACTCTCGGCCTAATACTATTATTATGACAGACAATAATAATACATTCTTCCCGACAGACATTATTATAGGAGATGATGAGGACTCTTTGGGTCTGAGAATATGATGGGGTATACGGCGGAGTACTGATCTCTTGAGACTACATGAAGAACTTAATTAAGTTTATTTCTCTCAAAATACTCTCATAACTACGCTGTTTGTGGATGAGGTGTATGTGTTATGATTACTACTACTAGTAGGTGGTATTATATATTGTATCCAATGAGGACATACATTATCGCAGCTAGCTATGGTGATGCATCTTCAGCTATGGCTGCTGACTGGGTGATGCCGGTATCCCTTAACCCACCACTCTTGGCAGTAGCTATTTCGCCGAAGAGGTATACGCATGGCATTATCATGAAGAGTAGAGAGTTTACTGTAAACACTATGGATTACAAGTATTACTCTGAGACATTCTGTGTTGGAAATATAAGTGGCAAAGACTACCCGGACAAGATCACGAGATGCGGTTTATCCGTCTTAAAGGCTAGAAAGATACAGGCACCAGTAATAAGAGAGGCTACCGGTGTTGTCGAGTGTAAGCTTGAGGCTAGCTATCCCGCGGGTGATCATAATATAATTGTTGGCCGAGTTATTGAAGCATACATGCTTAAAGATATGTCTCTCCCGCCTAGCCCTAAGGATTACAAAGCATTACTACACGCTGGTAGAGCATTATTTACAACTACAATAGATGAGCTTGTAGAAGCAGAGGAGAAGTAGCTGTCCCCCTTGTACATCTCGAGGTAGATATACGTGGATAACGTAATAGATACATTGCCAGTATTCTATCTCGAGCGGTGGCAAAGTCTGCGCGAGACTAGTGCTCGTATACAGCTTAGCGAGAGCGGTGTTGAGCCTATAAGCATAGCAGAGCTTGAGGAGATATGCAGGTGTAAGATAATTGATAATGAGCTTAGACTAGGCTATGGGTGGACAAAGGGTTCTCCGAGACTTAGGGAAGAGATTATTGATTTATACCAAGAGGCTATGGGAGCAGATAATGTTCTCATAACAACGGGTTCTGCCGAGGCTAACTTGTTAACAGTACTGACACTGGTTAAGGACGGAGACTACGTCATAGTTGATATGCCTAATTATATGCAGATTCCTGGTCTGCTTAGATGGAGAAACGCTAAAGTAATAGAGTTATGGCGTAAGAGTAGTAGTGGTTTCACTATACCAATAGGTGAGTTGGAAGAACTTGTTAAGAGGTATAGGCCACGTGCAATCTTTATTACTAACCCGAATAATCCTACAGGCGCTATTCTTGAAGAGAAGGAGCTGGAGGAAATAGCATGCATTGCTTCTAGTACTGGCTCGATACTAGTATTCGATGAAGTCTATAGGGGGTTAGAGCATGATGGTATAACCAGGCCTAGTATAATAGATGTAGCCGGGCTTGAAACAGCTGTATCAGTCTCAGGATTATCAAAGGTGTATGGATTACCGGGTTTGAGGATAGGATGGGTCGTTGCTAGTGAGAGGCTTATAGAAAAAATGTGGAGTCTAAAAGACTATACAAGCATATCGCCCGCTATCATGAGTGACTACATAGCATCAATAGCTCTCAGGAGAGACGTGAGAGAAAAACTCGTTAGGCGCTCGCGCAGAATAGTGCTTAGAGATAAGGAGTTGATGCTAGAGATCCTAGGCGGTAAGGATGATTTATTGAAAATACATGTGCCTAGAGCTGGTGCCTACTTCTACGCATATGTGCCTTGGAGTACTGATACGCTTAACTTATGTGAGAGACTCTATGAGAAGCATAGCATACTAGTAAATCCTGGCGAATGCTTCGACATGCCTGGCTATATAAGGGTGGGAATGGGGCAAGAGCCCAGCAAGTATGCTGAGAACATAATGATGTTTCTCAAAGCACTAGAAGAGTTAAAGAAAGCATCAGCCTCCTAGTAGTAGTCGCCGAGAAGCCATATATTCCCTATAAACACTCTTTTAAGACCAGCTCTGAGAGCTTCTCTCTTAGCATTATAAGCATGCCTAGTACTAGTTGGTGGCAGATCTCTAAGCCTGTGATCCGGGTGAAAAGCTAGTAATACATATGGTATCTCGGGATTAATACTTGCAAGATACTCAGCTATACTCCTAACCTCTTCTTCGTCAACATATCCTGGCACGAGCAGCGTGCTTACAACAAGTAATGGTATTTCGGGTCTCTCATCCCACATAGAGGCTACGAGCTTTGTATTCTCCTTGAGCCTCCTAACAGCTTTATAGCCATTAACCCCTGTCAATGCCTCGTATACGCTAGGAGTCCATGCTTTCCAATCAAACTTCACTATCCCGCCGCTAGCCAGGCTCAGCTTTGTAGCCTCTCTTAGCACCTTAGGGTTTTCAAGACCATTTGTCTCCCAACATATCCTTTTAATAGCGTTCCTACGCCTGGCCTCCAATAACATCTTCCTAGAAGCTGCTAGTGCATAAGGCATATGTGGTGCGGGGTCGCCGCCGAAATAACACACGCATGTAACCTTGGGATCAAGAGCAGCATCTACTAGTTCATCAACGCTCCTAGTCATGCTTAATCTATAACTCTTACTAGCAATCATCTCCTTGTGATCCCAGTTCTGGCAAAACACGCAGTCAAGACTGCATCCTGCAAAGAATACTGCGAGATTGTAGTATCCATACTCTGTCCCAGGCCTAGCAGCATATACTGGGTAGCCAGCACCAGTCCTAGCAGGACATACTGGGTCGGCTACGCAATTAGTTGGTAATGAATCATAATACCAGTACACAATACCCTTGCCATGACCCTCTATGGGCTCTAGCCTACCATTCTTGTTAGTCCACACGCCACAAAAGCCCTTGCCGCCAACCGGTATGAGGCACTCGTTGACACAGAGACTGCATTTCAAACCACTATCTCTGGGGGGCTCAGGCGGTAATCCTAGTCTTATTCTATAACTATGATGAACATGCTTTGCAATCTCTAGTGCTCTATCAGGATCTCTCCTCAGGCAAGAAACACACACGTTTATACTATTACTTATAGTAATACCCGTATCCCCGCATAAACTACATGTTCCCATAGCTTCTACTTCCAAGAATACATAGGTTAGCCTAGAAAGTAATTAGGATATCTTCTCCAAGAAACAGGAGCGTAGCAGAACTACTTCTTGTGATGCTCAAGCACGTACTTTACAAGCTCTTCCGGAGACATAGAAGTCCTATAACCCTTTATCTTTATGAGCTTGACTATGCCGTCAGGATACTTTACTCTCAATTCTTCATGATCTTTATACCTGTACACATCTAGTAGTTTTATACCCTTTTCTTCTAATGCTATCTTGTATCTCGTGAATGCTTTTGGCATCTTCTATCATCCTCCTCTGAGGATCTATACAGGATGGGTATTTATTGTTTTAGTCTTCAACGGTATTACCCTACATGGGTAATACCCATGTACAAGCAATGAGTTTAAATAATGATCATACAAAAAGTATTATCCATGATCAGACCATGAGAATTAGAGTGGGACGGCGAGGCACAATAACACTACCAAAGGAAGTAAGAGAAGAACTAGGAATTCACGAAGGCACTACTCTCAAACTCATTGTTGAGAAGGGCAGGCTGATACTAGAACCTGACGATATGTGGGCTCGTCTCAAGAGGAGAAAGATGGTATCGCCAGAAGAGGCTGAGAGAATCCTAGACGAGGCTGAGTAGTCATGACTTATGCTCAGAGACCTCCACAAGCCGTGCTAGTTGATACCTATGCTGTGATAGCAGAATTATCTGATACTATTAGCCCTAAGGGCAGGTGGGTTATGGAGGCCGTCCGCACAGGTCGTACTCGTGGAGTAATACACTACTTGATTGCTTACGAGCTATACTACCTCTATGGCAAGGGCATGCTTCCATTCGAATCTCCCGAAGAGCTAGAGGAGTTTATCTCGTCGTATTTCTACATGAAGCCTCTTACGAGTTTTGAGGCAAACAAAGCTGCTCGTATAAAGTTGTTGGCTGAGGCTATGCTTGGCGAGGAATCCCGAGCGCTAAGCCTCTCAGATGCGACTACACTAGCTATTGCAGCTCTAGATAATCTACCAATTGTTTCTGGCGATCCAGTCTTGATGAAAATGAGTAGTTTTGTCGGGGTGAAAGTCATATGGTGAGCCTAGAACTTAAGAAAGAATTTACACCAGTAGTACTCTTAAAGAGGAGGATGCAGGGAACAAGAATAACTGACTACTTAGAAATAACGTTTCTCGAAGATGGTGAAATCCTGATCGAGTACACTATTGACATATACACGGGCCTCCATACAAACGAGAGATATGTGTTAAGAGAAAAACCAGGCAAAAGGCTGTATAGGGTTTTATCAGAGATTCTCAGAGTATTCCTTCAACCCTTGTCTGGTGACAAGTACTCGTTTGAAATAGAGGTTTATAGCCAAGAGGCTTTCTCATGGTTATCCATGACTCTTGAGAAGCACGGGTTAGAGTACCTAGGGCTAATACCAGCTACTTGATTTTAAAACCTGTGAAAACAATCCATGTTGAGGTGTGCTCCCAGGATAATACCTTATAATTTGTAGTAGTATGATTTGGTGTAATTATAAAGGGAGGGATAGAGTTTATATATGATACATACGTGATTCTATGAAGAGGAATACATGTATGACTAAGAGGGGTAGGCATATGGCTAGAAAGAAGCGTGCTAAAAAAGCTGAGAAAGCAAAAGAGTGGGAGGCTTTCTGTGTAAAATGCCGTAAGAAAGTCAAGCTTGTAGGCGCAGAGGTAGTAACACTAAAGAACAACCGCTTAGCAGTAAAGGGTACTTGCCCCAACTGTGGCACAACAGTCTATAGGTTCATAAGCCCGGCTGAGGCTAAGGCCTAGCCAGGAATTAGTAGACTGCTATAACCCTAAGGATACAAGAGTGGAAATTTCACGCTATTATAGTTTATCAAGTATTCTTTTTTAGCAATTATCTAGCCATAGAACTAAGTATGCGTGGCAATTGCTTTTCTATCTTTTTACTCTTATATTCTACGTATTTCAAGAATATGTTTAGAATACTTCTTGCAATCAAGTACTGGTTTCCTCTTAGATAACGTGATACTAGGTCTCTGCCCCATCTTAAGCTATGATGAAGAGCTGCTCTTAGTGCTTCTATATGTTCTGGTGTTAGCATTTCACGTCTGAACCACTCCCTATCCCTGAGCCTACCCATTGGTACAAAGAACATTGGTACTATAAGGCTACGGTAATGTTTTAGTCTTTCTAATAACTCTATAGTTGCTATCACGTCTTCGGGTTTTTCATCTGGAAGCCCAAGTATGAATGTGGCTGCTGGGATTATGTTGTTATCATGCATTATCATAAAAGCATCTTCTACAATGTCTGGCCATTTCTCAGACGGGTAGGGTGCTGATTTCCCAGGCATTATTATTTTCGCAAGCCTGGGACTACCGGTTTCTATGCCAACCTCTACTCCTATGAATCTCCGCTTATCATAATCTATAAGCATATCTGTAAGCTTTGTTATCAACTTGTAGTTGTCTTCAGCATACTTTACTGCTGCTAAACTAGCATGACTCCATGCAAAAGTAGTATCGTACTTAAGTACTAGCTCGTGAAGTCGTAGCAACGGCTCTGGCCTGGGTCTAACAATGTCAGCACCATATAATAAGACGTCTTCCGAGAAAAATAATATGTGTTTCACACCAGCCTCCATATTAACTCTTATCTCTTTCTCTATCATATCGAGCGGTATGTATCTAAGAGGCCTAGCAGTAACAGAACAGAACTTGCAACCACGGGGGCAACCACGCATTATCTCTATTAATCCATTAACGCTAGGATACTTTATTAACGAGATTTCATCTATTCTTGGGCTCTCACCAGGTTTTACAACAATATGCTTGGGCAGCTCCTCGTCATTCATAATCTTCTCCGCCAACTCTATTATTACTCGCTCGCCTTCTCCCTCAACAATAGTATCAACAGGCCATTTCTTGAGAGCCTCTTTGTTTACAAGCCACTGCCATGCAGCTGGGCCGCCAACTATTATCTTTAATCCACGGTTCTTCCTAGCCTCCCATATCTCGGGAAAAGATATGAATTCTTGGAAACTAAGCGCGTTTACAGGAGTCTTACCAGTGATCATCCACCACTCGTTGCTGGGTGGCCCCATAGCAAAATAATCATGATGACCTATGAGAAGAGCCTTGCCAGTCCTCGATACATAGTACGGTACGTAATCCGGGTCTATCACGGCTGCTCTAAAGCCTTCTTCTAGCAGTTTTGCCTCAATCTTACGAAGCCCGTAGGGGGCTTGCCAGGGTCTGCCATACTTGTCTACAGGTATGCGTGGACAAGCAATATAGAGCCATAAACGCTCTGGTATACCTATGGCTGGCCCTGTAGTCATAAAGCCTAAGAACTCGTGGTTATGATGATTACTCATAAGACTTCTATCCACACTAATGATAAAGTCAAGTTTTAGAAGCTCTCTGGGCTTACGCGGCCTATGTATACGCATCGTATAGGCATGCCTCCCATTATATTTTTAATAAGAATTTGCGAAATATAAATTATTACGCTTCAATTTTAAAACATTATATTCTACTCAGCATTTTTCTATAGATACCTACATGTATAATTATGTGTATTCTAATGATTAGAATAAAAAAACACTATAAAATCATTTCCATGTTTATCATATATGTAAAGATATTGTGCGAGTATTAAAGATCGGTCTTAAAACCACTAGTCTTATAAATAATAAGGAGTTGGTGGGACAACATGCGTAGAGCATTCTGGCTTGAGGCAAGCATGTTTACAGCACTAGTGTATATAGCTACAGTAGCTATACAAGTATACCAGCCCGCTACTGGTGGCTACTTTAACCTTGGCGAAGCAGTGATATACCTAGCGGCTATGATGTCATCACCGCTAGTAGCCGGGTTAGCTGGTGGTATAGGAGCAGCACTAGCTGATGCTACTACCGGTTTTAGCATATTTGCACCCGGCACACTAGTTATCAAGTTTGCCGAAGGTGTAGTAGCAGGTTATTTGTCAAGATCTATTCGTAAATTTAGTACAGTTGTGCAGAAAGCATCAATGTTTACAGCTATGATACTATACGGTGTCCTAGTAGCAATACTAGGTTTTAAGTACTTGAGTGGAAAAGCTAGCCTGGGAACAGCATGGAGTAGCATTATGGTCGAGATACCTGGTCTTACATGGATAGCTGTTGGAGCCATAGTATCCCTAGCAATAGCACTACTATACGTAAGGAAGCTATTAGGTGTCGAGGCTAGCCCGTTACTATTAGCTGGGTTGATAATGGTTATAGGATACTTCTTATACGAGTACTTCGTATCAAACCCGCTAACCGGTAGGCCCCCGGAGGACGCTATTGCCGAGATACCTATTAATATAGGGCAAGCTGCTATAGGGGCTAGCATAGCCTCGCTACTAGCTGGTTTCCTTAAGAAAGCAGGATACTTGGCAGAGGAGTAGGCTTGCAGGAGCAACTAATAGTAGTTAGAGAGTTATCGGCATGGTATAAGAAGAACAACTCGCCTGTTCTCTACAAGCTTAGTCTTACACTTGATAGAGGAGAAGCACTACTAGTTGCTGGAAGGAGTGGGTCTGGAAAGACTACTTTGCTTAGAGTATTAGCAGGTGTTTTCAAGAAGTACTACAATGGGGTAGTAGATGGTTTTATTCGTGTACTCGGGGAGGAGCCAGAGAATATTGGTAAGAGCATAGTTTATGTCCCGCAAGACCCCTGGGACGGCATATTAGCTCATACCGTGGGCACGGAGCTTCACTTATCATTACAGTATAGTTCTAGAGAGTATAGTCTGCACGATGTTCTCGGAAAAATAGGTCTTAGTGGCTACGAGGATAGATTAACTTATACTCTTAGTGCTGGTGAGACGCAGAGACTAATTCTTGGCTCAGCCTATGTATTAGAATCTCCACTAGTACTCCTAGATGAACCATCAGCTTTTCTAGATACTAGTGGCAAGACTATGCTTAAGAAGATGGTAGAAGAACTCCTTGAGAAAAAATGTGGAGTAGTCATTGTTGATCATAATACCAGGTTGTGGGCAGATATTGCTTCTAAGCTCCTAGTCCTAGATAATGGTAGAGCCAGGTATATCGGCAGATTCGAGCTAGATGTAGCAGAGCATGTACTAGGTGGGATGGATGTTTCGGAGAATCCACGCTTAGTGGTAGACTATCATCGGGAGAAGCATGATACTAGTATTGTTCTCACAGCTAGGGGTCTATGGTATAAGTACCCGTTATCGCGTAGATACGTCTTAGAAGATGTCGACTTAGAGGTGGAGAAGGGAGAGGTAATAGCTATCACTGGTCCTAATGGTAGTGGTAAGACTACGCTACTCAAGATACTAGCAGGCATCTATAAGCCTAGTAAGGGGTTTGTAGAGACAAGTTGTAGACGAGTATATGTCTCAGAGAACCCGCTCTTATTCTTTAGTAGACCGGTTGCCTGGGAAGAGATTACGGAGAAAGGGTATCATTATGCTGAGCGTTTTAATCTCGTACATGTGCTAGATAAGGGGTTAAGTAAGCTAAGTAGTGGTGAGAGAAGGCGTGTAGCAATAGTATCTGCTCTAGCTAGGGGGTACGACTCATTATTCTTAGATGAGCCTACTGCTGGTCTTGATCCATGGAGTAGTAGAGAAGTTGCTGAGACGATTAGAGAAGCCGCTAGCCATGGAGCTACGATAGTATTTGCTAGCCATGATGATAGGATCATCAGTATAGCTGATAAGACTTATAGGATTGAGAATAGGAGGCTAGCTAGGATATGAGGATTCATAGATTCTTAAGTATACTTGTATCTCTTGTCTATAAATCAATGTTCTTGAGTAGCGAGGATAATCTTAGGAGGAGTCATCTAGTTGCTAAGATCTTGTTCATCCTATCGATGCTATATATTGTAAATACTGCTAGGTATGATGGAGCCTTCCTTGTCATAGCCATGTGTTTTATTCTAACAATGTTTTTCCGCGGGGCATCGGTGTACATTGCATCACTAGTGTTATCAACTTTGCCTGCTACTTGGTTAGCATTATCAGCACTCTTCTTGCAGCCTTTTATGACGTATAGCATCACGTATGGTGATGCATTACTGATATTTGTGAAGACGCTAGCTGCTTCTCAATCAATAATATTCTTTATATCAGCGCTAAGCCCTGTAGAGCTAGCTAATATTATCGCAAAGATCTCGCCAAGAGCTGCATTGTACCCTATAGTGACATGGCGTTTGATACCACTTGCTTTAAAAGATGTAACAGAAGCATTAATGATACAATCACTCAAAAACGAGGATGCTTGGAGAGCCCTAGCAGTAGCAATCGCTTCACAATTTGAACGCACAAATAGGATAGAGGAAGCCAACATCTATAGACTAGAGCATGGCTTACTAAAGCCCGTGCCTAGGAGTACTAGTTTATCGTCCACGCTTATTCTCGTCGTAGCACCAGTGCTGGCTATTCTCGTAATTCATATCTTCTAGCATTAAGCTTCCGGGGGTCTTCCCAGGATAAAGACAAGCAGTACCTACAGAGCAGCTTCTTCTATAGTCTCTTTCTTAGCACTAGTTGTTTCTTCTGATACCCTGTATCCTATAGGCATTATAGCTATTGGTATCTCGTACTCTGGTAGTTTTAGGATGTACGATACTTCTTCATCATAAAATGCTCCTACACAGACAGTTGCTAATCCGAGTGCTTCTGCTACAACATATATGTTCTCTATGACGGTTCCAAGATCTAGATGCATGTACCGGTACGATCTAGAACCATACTTTGACGCTGTACGAGTATACACTGCTGTGAGGATAATATTTGCTGGAGCAGCTAGTACCCAGTCTTGGCTTAGTGATGCCCGGTATAGTTCTAGCGAGAAATCGCCTTTCCTGAGCAGTACTAGTGCGTGTTCTTTAGGATCATAGTAATACAATGCCTTCTCTAAACCCTCAACCCGGCTAGCCTGTAGATAAGTCTCAGCAGGTTGTAAATCACCAGCTGACGGGTATGCTCTTAGAGGCCAACCACTATACCAGCCAGTGATACCAGTCGCATAGTATAGTATTGTTGATACCTCTTCTAGCGCTAATGGTTTATCAGAGTATCTCCTCCTACTTCTCCTATTCCTTATAGCAGCAAGCACGTCGACTCCTGAGAGAGCACGGGGTTCTGGGAGCTTTATCTTCTCACCATCATATTCTTTAAAGAAGCCCGGGAACTGGTATGAAACAGTATCGCCCAGGTACTCTCGGCTTATAATACTATGAGCATGGTAAAACATTGCTGGATCTAGTGTCTCGTTATACTTTTCTAGGGCATTGACGATTTTTCTTTGTAACCTCTTAGGTAACTTGCTAAATAGTTTTTCTAAGATCCTGCTTGCTTTATCCAAGTACTCGTTTACTCTAGTCATCTACACACCTACCTATCCATATTGTTCTTAAATAGAATTAAATGATTCCCTACCTCTACGTAGTACTCTCCCAGGTTTCTCCCCGTTGTATTCCCCGTTCTCTACGACTATCCTGCCATTAACAATGACATACTTGATACCCTTTGGAAATCTATGAGGCTCTTTGTAACTAGCTTGATCAGCTATCTCATGCATATCAAATACTACTAGATCAGCTTTAAACCCAGGATATACTAGGCCTCGATCTCTAAGCCCTAGTTTCCGCGCAGCCTGGAACGTCATCTTCCTAACTGCGTCTGTGAGGCCAAGGACTCCTTTTTCACGGACATATCTTGCTAGTATTCTCGGGAAAGTACCGTATGCTCTAGGATGTTGTGCACTACCTATCTCTGCGTCCGGCCTTAATCCTACATGGTCGGAGCCTATAGTAGTCCACGGTCTTGTCAAGAAGTACTCTAAATCACTCTCGCTACCATAGAATAATATTATTGATGTAGATCCCTCAGAGTCTAGTAATATGTCGAATGCTAACTGGTAAGGATCTGTACCAGTAGCTCGGGATATTTCTTCAAAACTCTTACCTTCATATACCTTGTATTTCTCGGATGCCGTGTATGCTAAGATTATGTTGCTCCAGCCTATCTCGTACACCCAGTTCTGCCACCGCTCTTTCCCCCTAGTCTTCCATGCATCTATGATTTTCTCCCTATACTCAGGCCTGCTTATTCTTGCAAGCATCTCGTTTATACCGCCTTCCTGGGCCCATGGAGGGAGCAGTGCGTATAATCCTGTTTGGCCAGCAGTGTACGGGTACATGTCTGCATCGACATTAACACCGTTTTCTCTAGCATCTTCTATTAATCGTGATATCTCGCGGCTACGGCCCCAGTTGTTACGACCCATTATTTTCAAGTGAGATATTTCTACAGCTACGCTACTCTTAGCTCCTATCTCTATAGCTTCTCTTATCGCTTCTGCCACCAGGTCGCCCTCGTTACGTATGTGTGAGAAGTATAAACCATTGTATCTCCTCATAGCGCTCGACAACTCTATTAGCTCGCTCGTATCAGAGTATATGCCTGGCGGATATACTAAGCCTGTAGACATCCCCCATGAGGCATCCTTGACTTCTTCTTCGAGAAGCGCGATCATCTCGTCTAGCTCGTCACGACTAGGACTACGATCTTCTACACCCATAACTGCTATTCTGAGACTGCCATGTCCTACTAATGGGACTATGTTTACAGCTATCCCGTTTTGCTCTAGGAACACATAGTACTCGTTAAGAGACTTCCAAGACCATGGGAGCCTGTCTCCCAGGCTGGCAAAGAAGCTATTAATATACTCTTTGAGCAGGCTAAGCCTAGTCTTTTCTACAGGTCCAGGTGATATACCACAATTACCAACAACCTCTGTGGTTACTCCTTGCATGATCTTGCTTAGAGACTCTGGCATTACTAGTAATGTCATATCAGAGTGTGAATGCATATCAATGAATCCTGGAGAAACTACTAGTCCACTACAATCAATTACCTTGTCAGCCTTGCTACCAGGTATCTCTCCTATACTAGTAATAGTATCTCCCGTAATACCTATGTCCGCCCTGTATAAGGGTGTACCACTCCCATCAGCTATGTATGCATTCTTAAGAACAATATTGTACTCTATAGTCAAGAGCTACTACCCCTACCACGTTATTCATGGTAAGCCTATGACTTCTACCAGTATCCGCCTACTCCGCCTAGGACCATCTAGTTCTACAAAGAATATGTTCTGCCATGTCCCACGTACAAGCCTGCCATCGCGTACAGGGAATATCCTGGAAGAACCTATTATTGCTGATGCTATATGTGCATGAGCATTATCATCTATCATGTTATGTCTCCAAGGCTTCTCCGGCGGGAAATTCTCTCTTATATAGTCTAGTATGTCATTGATGAGACCGTGTTCGTTCTCGTTAGCAATAATAGCTGCTGTAGCATGTGGCGCGTAGACCAGGCACAACCCGTTACTGATGCCGCTCTTAGCCACAATTGATTCTACCTTGTCCGTTATATCAACTAGCTCAAACCTATCATGCGTTGATAACACGATCTCGTCAAAATATACCCGCATAACCAGCTACACCTAGTAGTTTCAAGTACTTAATACATTATTAACACTACTAGGTAATAGCCTATACTAATCCATAACTACGGGTAATCCTGGGAATTCAATGTTTTATTAAGTATCATTGAGAATTAAGAAGACATAGTGTGATGAGTAATTGTTCGAGACAATACTACTAGGCCGACCAAGCAGCATCTTGATAGATTTTGTGAAGAGAGAGGTAAGCGAAGCATCTAAGACCATAGGGCTAGATACTAGTCGTATAAGAGTAGTTATAGCTGAGACGAGAGATCATCTCCAAGAATTCCTACTTGAGCATCTCGGAGAAGAAGCTTCTGAGGCGCTACAGCCAGCAAGCGCTATCTCACATATATATGTCTCTGATAAGCCCACCATCCTGGTTGTAGCCTCTGAGCTTTATGATAAAGAACAAGACGTGGCTAAGGGAGAGCTATTAATAGCGTTAGCTCATGCAAAACTCCATGGATCAGAAGAATATTATGTAATAGAGATGCCAGAGATGCTTCAGAGCCTGGCAAGTTATGGCGTGAGATACGATATTGTAAGCGCTATTCTCTACCTAGTAGCCTCTGCTAGTAAGGGTTACGAGGCGACAAATCTCCTTGCTGAGAAAGGCTATGTAAGTGTACTAGAGAAGATGTTCAAGTACTACTTAGAGGTAAAGCCTGAGGAGAAGCTGGCATGGATGATTACCTCCAATAACCCGGAGGCACAAGTACTGCTTGCTCTCAATACTTTCAAAGCGCTTGCAAACGTCTTGCCCGTCTACAGGGTTAGTGAGGACCAGGAGCTACACGAGATGTTTATCGAGAACCTGGAGCTACTGCCTTCTGATTATAGGTTCGTAGTTGAGGATACATTGTTCAGGGTACTAGTAATGGAGCCACAGTCCACACATGAGCGTATAAGAAACTGTATTAATTCTCTAAGTGAGATAATCTTCATGATACTACTAGAGTAGGAGAGGCAGCCTTCCTTGTCTTTCTCCATAGATTATTCTGATAGAAAGCCCCTCGGGAACACTGGTGTCAAGGTATCAGCTATTGGTATTGGTACATGGGCTATACGTGATCCTGTAAGAGCAGTTGATGCTCTCACCTATGCTGTGAGCCTAGGACTAGACATGATAGATACTGCTGAGATGTACGCTAATGGTGATGCTGAGAAAATTGTTGGCGAAGTAGTGAGACGAGTGGGTAGAGACAACGTGTTTATAACAACAAAGCTTCTCCCAGAGAGGTTTATTAATCGCGAGTACGCGGTCAAAGCCATACGTGCTAGCTTGCAGAGGCTAGGTGTTAAGAGAGTAGATCTATTGTTAATACACTGGCCGCACCCAATGGTTCCTATCAGGAAACAAGTAGAGATCTTAGAAAGCCTTGCCATAGATGGTTATGCAGAGTATATAGGGGTGAGTAATTTTAATAAAGACGAGCTAGCGCTAGCATTAGAGTCTACGAAGAAGTACGAGATAGTGGTAGATCAGGTGAAGTATAGCGTTCTTGACAAGAGTATTGAGAAAAATCTCCTGCCATTTGCTATAAAGAACAAGGTAACTATACAGGCGTACACGCCTCTGGAGCGAGGACGTGTAGCTGATAATCCCGTTGTGAGAAAGATTGCTGAGAAGTATGGGAAGACACCTGTACAAGTAGCGTTAAATTATCTTATCTCAAGACCCATGGTTACAGCTATTCCTAAGACTGAGAGGAGGGAGAGAGTAAAGGGGTTCCATGGTGCTCTAGGCTGGCGTCTTGATCAACACGATATATTGTTC
>CAZCAU010000010.1:0-36955 GCA_964496855.1 uncultured Desulfurococcales archaeon | reverse complement strand
GTATTACGGATAATGTATTACATAGTGATATGGTATGAGTGTTACAGTGAGTTTCCGGATACCCAGAGACATTAAGAAAAGGATGGATGTATTACGTAGACATGTTAACTGGAGTGAGGAGATTAGGAAATTCTTAGAGAGAAGAGTTAAGGAGCTAGAGCAGTTGGAGGCTATAGAAGAACTAGAGGCACTAATAAAGAGCTTGCCAGAGACTCCTAGGGGTACTGCATCTAAATATGTGAGGGAGGATCGTGATAGTAGTTGACGCCTCGGCTTTTATCAAGTATATTCTACGAGAAGACAGGTGGAACGATATTAGTGTTTTTATAAGAGAAAAGAGACCTTTGTATAGTGTTGATCACTTGCTTAAGGAGTGTTTTAATGCTATATGGAGGCATTGTTATCTTAGAAAAAGCATAGATCGGGGAGTAGCTATAGATCTTGTTAATAAGATATCCAAGCTTATTGATAGCGGGGTAATAGTCTTAGAGCCTGAGGACAAGTATCTTAGCAAAGCTTTAGAGATAGCACTGGATATGGGTTTAACTATTTATGACTCGCTATACCTGGCCCAGGCTCTCTTACATGGGGAGATACTGACATCTGATAAGAAGCAAGCCGAGATAGCTGAGAGCCTTGGAGTAAAGACTTATCTTGTGGAGTAAAGGTATTCTCGTACAGTTATTCTAGGTATTTAATGAAAAAATATTAGTAGTGTGATAAGCTTAGAATAACTAGTGCACTAGTGATGGAGCGCAGAATACTATTACTTGTAGCGCCTCTACTAATAGTGCTTGGAGTACTCATGATAATCTTTGGTATAGCATCAATTAGTATTGGTGACTGGATAGAGGGTGCAAAGACCCTGGGTTATGCAGCCACGGTTATAGGCTCGATATTGATTATAGCAGCAGTTATCACACTAGTATTTGTAAAGCATAAGAAGAGCTAAACCAGCTACAAGGTAAATTTAAGTTTCCCTAAGCACCATAATCTATGTTAGATAGAGGGAGATGTTCTCCTTCTACAAGTAAGTGAGGTAATAATGTTATGAAGATAGGATTTATATCGCGATACCCGCCAGTCCACTGTGGCATTGCTGAGTATACTAGAATGCTTATCTCGGGTATTAGGAGTATCTCTCCTACTACACGTATCTATGTTTTCTCGACAACAGAGGCTGGAGAAGAACCATGGGTTGATGAGTTAACAGGCGCGCGTGTCATCCCATCTTATCCAAAGAATGCTGAAGACTACGAGATGTTGTTAGAGAATCTGAGAAGAGTAGGCGGTGTTGACGTCATACATGTTCAGCACGAGTATGGGATTTACGGGACTTCTACAAAGATAATAGATGCTCTTAGAGAAGCAAAAGAGGAGAAACTAGCTAGAGCATCTATTATAACAACGCATACCGTGCTCCACGAGGCTATTAGTAAAGAGCATAGTAGGTTCCAGAGAAGCCTAGACCATGTCGATATAGTTGTTGTACATAGTATTCTACAAGAATTCGAGTTACAAGCCGAGGGCATAGAGCCTAGCAAGATTAAGAGAATACCTCATGGCACCCTAGTAAACCCCTACCTGGGCCAGCCACGACACATCTTGGCGAAAAGTATTGGTTTAAGAGAAGAAGACCTAGAAGGATTTGTCGTGGCACTACCTGGTTTCTTGAGAGAGGATAAAGGCTTGGACACGTTATTAGAAGCATTAACTATGGTGAAAGACAAGTTAACAGTCATAGTAGCTGGCGAGATCACCAGCAAGACTGTGCTTGAAATACTTAAAGAAGCTTCTTATAACCAGAACATTATACTCATAGAGAAGTATTTATCAAGCGACGAGATACTCAGAATAGTTGCTCTAGCTGATGCACTTGTACTACCCTATAAGGATGTAAGAGGAAAATACTCCGTAAGCGGTATACTACATTTATCAATGGGCGGTTTAAAACCAATACTAGGCACACGTGTCCCAAGACTAGTAGAGCTCTACCAGTTTGCACCACGACTAACAGTACCACCCTATAATCCTAGTGAGCTAGCCAAGAGGATTACATGGCTTATCCAAAACTATGACTATGCTGTAGCATACATGGCTACACTCTATGGCTATGCTGCTAGGACGCAATGGGTGAGGATAGCTAGGAGACACTTAGAGTTATACAAGGCGGTAGTAGAAGAGAGGGTCTACAAGAGCCTAGTAGAGCCTCCGACAGAGACTACAGCCGTGGCTTTTGATATTGATGAGCCATAGCTATGTCAAGATTTATCTAAGCGTGTTACCCTTTATTTGTAAAGGGTGTACCTATTTTGAAGAAGACATATTATACGGATAAAGCCCCGAAACCCGTAGGCCCTTATAGCCAGGCAGTAGCTGTTAAAGGACTATTATTCATTTCGGGTCAGATACCCATTGATCCCGAGACGGGAGAAATTGTTAAGGGGGATTTTAAGGAGAGAGTGAGAAGAGTACTTAATAATATAAAGGCGATAGTAGAAGCTGCTGGTATAAGTCTGGATCATGTAGTAAAAGTAACAGTATATCTTAGAGACATATCTAGGTTTAACGAGTTCAACGAAGTCTATAAAGAGTACTTCAAGCACGAACCCCCTGCTAGAGTAGTTGTAGAAGTCTCTAATCTGCCCAAGAATGCTGATGTAGAGATAGAGGCTATAGCGTACCTAGAGGATTAACCAAGGAGTCTTCTCTGTTATGACGCATAATATTAATCCTTGAATAACGAAAATAATACTATAATAGTGCACCTGGTGATAGAGGATGCCGGTGTTAAAGAAAACGCTTATCCTCGCACTGGTATTACTAGGCATGATGATACCTGTGAGCATTCAGGCACAACAAGTATCTAGTATCATCATATCTATAGATACTACTGGAGTAGTGTATGTCAATATAACAGGCGTTGCCCAGCCAGGCTTAAACTTCTACTCATGCCCTGTAGAGCCTATTCCTCAGTCTCTAGAAGTATTACTAGGTAACGTATCCATACCCGTGATCTACCATAACAATACTGTCATAGTCCCGGCAAATACTACTAGTAATGTATTGATAACATATGTTGCTAATACCACCATAGCTGGTGATACTATAAGTTTCTACTTCAACTCCTCTCTGCCAGCACTACTAAGAGTCCCGCCAAACATAGTGGTGTTATCATTACCAGAGAATATCAGTAGCATAGATGTAGTAGATAATACGCTTATAATAGAGTTCCAAGGCTACGGCTTGGTGAGCTACATAGTAAGCACCATAGCACCCACGGAGACTACAACAACGACTACGACTACCACGCCGCCACTAGTCACCACCACAACCACTACCACTACTCAACAAGAAACGACGACTACGACTCAACAACCAGGACAAACAACAACCACGACAACGACAACTCCGCAGAAGACAAAGAACTGGCTACCCTACATCCTAGCTATACTAGCAATAGTAGCTGTAGCAGGGCTAGCACTATACTTTACAAAGAGGGGCAGCGAAGAATCAGGCACTCTCATAGCCAATATTTCTTCTACACTAGATGATGTTGATAAGGCTATTCTGGAGAAACTCAAAGAGAGTGGTGGCGAACTCTTACAGAGTGTGTTATATAAGGAGCTGAATTACCCTAAGACTACTATTTGGCGCCATGTAAACAAGTTAGAAAGGCTTGGACTAGTATCTGTTGAGCGTGTTGGAGGAGTTAACAAGGTTAGGCTTCTAAAAGGATAAGTTGTTCAGCCGTAGTGAAACAACTGTTCCGCTACGTGTTTCATGCTTCTCCTAAAAAGGTACTAGTTCCTTATTTTTGAATGGTGATAGGAAAAATGGTGTTAACAAGAATAATTGGTGTATTAATAATCTCTCTGATGCTGGCAGCACCACTAGGCCTCCTAGTACCGACCGCCACAGCCCAGTCCGTGCCGCAAGCCCCGCCAACACCGCCGCCAACAGAGCTGATGGCTAGGAATCTAAAGATATATCAAGTAATGATAAACCGTACATTATCAATGATTAATGTCTCGATAATACCGCCAGAGCTTAGAGAGAAAGCAGAATTCATACTATCATTAAACGTCTCAGAGATCAAGGATAACTTTGAGTTACTAAAAGAGTACCTTGCGGAGGCAAGAGAAGTACTTAAAGAACTAGTAGGCCTGCTCAGAGAAATTGGTGTGACATTCAACGCTACCATGGCTGAAGCAGTCCAGCTAAGAATAATGATTAAGACTATGGTAAGACTTGCCGAGAGGACAGGAAATGAGACACTAGTAAAGATGACTCATAAAGCGCTAGAATTAGTAAAGGAGGGCAAGTTTAGAGAAGCTAGGATGCTGATGAAACTTATAAGAATGCGTATAGAAGCCATGAGGACTGCGCGTGCATGCGAGCACTTAGAAGGAGTGATCCTGAGAATGCTAAATACTACAGGTAACATCACCACCATTGGTAAGGAGAAAGCAGTAGAGGCTATACTAAGGTCTCTTCACGGCCTCGATAATGCTATAAAGGTGCTTACAAGAGTTAGAGCCAAACTAATAGCAGTAAATGCTTCTGAGAACGCTGTACTAGCTATTACTAGGGTCATTAATACATTGGAGCAGACAAAGAATGTCATGCTAAGCATAGTACCTATTGTACGGACTATGCCTATACATGAAATACGTGAAAAGATGAGAGAAGCAGCGCTAAGCACGCTAACCACTAGATTAGCGGAAGAGATAAGTAAGCTTAGAAATGAGACACAAGAACTAATAGATAAGTCAGATATGCTGAAAGAAAACATAACACAGTATAACCTGGAACAATTCAGACCCGTGATATACAGAGCTGACCAGTTTATAAACAAGACGCTAACACTACTAGCAGCCGCTGAGACTGCTCTTAACGAGAACAAGACTCTAGAAGCACTAAAGCTTGTAAGCAGAGCTAAAGCGTACTTTAAGGTAGCCGAGGGGATACTCGAACACGTGGAGGAGGCTATAGAGAAAGTACTAGAAGCCAGGATGGAGCATGAAGAGCGGATACAAGAAATGGTAGAAAAGCTTAATGAGACGATAACTGATGTTAGGGAAGAGATAAGCGAGCTCCTAGTAAAACTAGATGAGCTACAGAGCAAAGCAGAAGAGCTCAACGCAACAGAGGTTGCCGAGTACATTACTAAGGTTAAGACAATATTACAAAACATTGACAACGCACTAGCTGAGGCTCAAGAATTACTTAATGAGGGTAACTACACAATGGCATTCCAGAAAGTAAGAGAGCTGATCATGAGAGTTAAAGGTATAGAACTTGCCGTTGACAAGATAGAAGCAATACTAAAGAGTATAGAAGAAATGCAAGAAAAACTAGGGAAAACAATGCCCTGGCACGGGTAATTATCAAAGTGGAGAACAAGAAAGCTAGATTAGCCTGTATATTAAACATTATTTATTTTATTGTTTTTCTGATACCCTTCTACAAAGTACAAAACTGTTTTTATGACTGATTATTGGGGAAAAAGATAATTCTTAATTATTGATAATGAATAAATGCAACATGTCCTCCACTGGGACTAGTAAGAGGGTCTTGCATGTCTGAGAAAATAGTCATAGCTCTGGGCGGTAATGCCTTTATGGAGAAAAATGGTGATAAGGATGTTAAGGAGCAGTGGCGCAGAGTCTATGAAGCAGCTGAGCAGTTAGCAAAGATAGTGCTAAGAGGCTACAAGGTATTAATAACTCATGGTAATGGGCCTCAGATAGGAAATATCTTGGAGTGGATGGAGGCTCTTAGAGATAAGATTCCTCCTTTAACCATGGATATAGCTAATGCTATGACTCAGGGATGGCTCGGGTATATGATTCAGCAAGCTTTGGGTAACAAGCTTGTTGAACACGGTGTGCAGCGGAGAATAGTTACTATAATAAGCCAGGTTCTTGTTGACCCAGGTGACCCGGCGTTTAGGAACCCGGTCAAGTATATTGGTCCCTACTATTCTGAGGAGGAGGCTAAGAGGATGATGGCGGAGAGAAAGTGGATTATGAAGCCTGATCCCCGCGGTGGATGGAGGAGAGTAGTTGCTTCGCCGCTACCACTTGATATTGTGGAGATAGACGCGGTAAGGATACTGCTTGAGAAAGACTATATCGTCATAGCAAGCGGTGGCGGTGGAATACCGGTATACGATGAAAACGGTTTATTAAGGGGAGTAGAAGCAGTTGTAGACAAGGATCTTGCAGCATTGCTACTTGCGAAGGGTCTGCAGGCTGATTATCTCATGATACTAACAGATGTTGAAGGCGTAATGCTAGATTATGGGACTCCGAGGCAGAGATTGATTAGGAGGCTGAGCATAGATGAGGCAGAGGAATTGTACCAGAAAGGATATTTCCCTGCGGGAAGCATGGGTCCTAAAGTACTAGCGTGTATAGAGTTTATACGTGGTGGGGGCAAGAAAGCATACATAGGTCATTTACACAAGGCTATTGATATAATTGATGAGAAGACGGGGACAATGATCACGCCTTGAGACCCAGTGCTTTCATAATAGCTTCTCCTACATCACGTGTCCCGGCGTCTCCACCTAGCTCTTGTGTTAGAACTCTGTACTCTTCTATGACTATCTTGGCTGCTCTTATCAGGCTCTGAGATGCCTTGATGAGAGAAACATCACTATACTTCCTACCCAGGTACTTCAACATGTAAGCAGAAGCCATTACCTGGCCAATAGGATTAGCTAATCCTTTACCAGCAATATCTGGTGCACTACCATGAACCGGCTCGAAGACTCCTATGTTCTCACCTATCTGTGCTGACCCGCAGAGGCCCAGGCTTCCTACAAGACCTGCTGCTTCATCGCTTAAGATATCACCATACAGGTTAGGAGTTACGAGTACCTGGAAAACCCATGGTTCGCGGACCAGCCTGTAAGCAGCAGTATCAACTAGTATTTCGTCAGCTGTGATCCTACTATACTTCTTCGCTATCTTGTAAAAGACTTCTCTGAAGAGGCCGTCAGTCTCTTTCAATATATTCGCTTTATGAACAAGTGTAACCCTCTTAAATCCTTCTTCAAGAGCATAGTTAAACGCGTACTCGCAGATTCTCCTAGAGCCTTCTTCTGATACTACTCTTACCGTGAAAGCAGTGTCTTTGAACCTACCCTCGAGGCCAGCATATAATCCCTCAGTATTCTCTCTTATGATTACAAAATTGAAGCTAGCTCTTGATACTCCCCTGAAACTTGTAAAAGGCCTTATGTTTGCATAAAGACCTAGCTTTTGTCTAAGAAGAACATTTATACTCCTAAAGGTACCCGGCCCCGGCGGTGTTGTTAAAGGCCCTTTTAGTATAGCATCTAGCTCTAAGATCTTATCAAACAAGTCTTCCTCATAGGGTTTCCCAGTCCTCTTATAGTACTCGTAGCCAGCATTAAGTTCTACTATCTCGATACTACTTAATAGCTGAGACAATATGTCTATAGCTACGCTTGTTATCTCAGGCCCTACGCCATCTCCACGTATTAAGCCTATCTTGTATCTTCTAGCCATTTAAAACCACCGTGCCGGGCTAAGTACTCTATTATGCCTCCCTCTCTCAGAATATCTTGGATCACGCGTGGGTATGGGTGTATCCTCTCTTCCACACCCTTGCTTGTGTTTCGTATTATGCCAGAGCCTATATCGACTTCTATGATATCACCATTACTAGTCTTACCAGGTATCTCTATAGCCTCGACTACTGGGAGACCAATATTTATAGCGTTTCTAAAGAATATGCGTGCAAAACTCTTAGCTACTATGACGCTTATACCAGTCATCTTGATGAGCCTAGGCGCGTGTTCGCGGCTAGAGCCTAGGCCAAAGTTTCTGCCTGCAACAATGATGTCTCCTGGTCTCACACGCTTGTAGAACTCGGGGATAACTTCTTCAAACACGTGTGGCAGCATGTCCTCTAGGCTTGATATAGCTTTGAACTTGTACTTGCCCGAGATAATATGATCCGTACTAATATTATCTCCTAGAACCCAGGCTCTCCCCTTAAACCTCATCTCAAACACCTATTATTACGAGATATAGGTGCGTGGATCACTCAGCTTGCCTTCTACAGCAGAGGCTGCCGCAGTAAGAGGTGATACAAGTATCACCCTGCTGTTCTTATGGCCCATCCTGCCCGTGAAATTCCTATTAGTAGTAGAGACTACCACCTCGTCTTTTGCGAGTAAGCCTAGATGCGCGCCTATGCATGGCCCACATGTTGAGTATGATACAAAGCATCCTGCCTTAACTAGTATCTCGATAATACCGTCACGCATTAGCTTGAGATATACCTCTCTACTAGAGGGTATCGCTATGCATCTTACACCATCTCTTACCCTATGTCTCTTGAGAATCCTTGCCGCGGCGACGAAGTCCTCGTACCTACCATTAGTACAAGAGCCTATGAATACCTGGTTTATCTCAATACCTTCTACCTCGCTTATACTCTTAACATTATCCACATTAGGTGGTAGCGCTACTTGTGGCTCAAGACTCGTGATATCGAATTCGAGCTCATCAGAATACTCTGCATCCGGGTCAGGTCTTACTACTTCTACACTTACCCCCTGAGACTCGTACCAGTTAATAGTTCTCTCATCAACTGGTATTAGCCCGGTCTTAGCACCCATTTCTACACTCATATTACACATAGTCATCCTAGAATCTATACTTAGTTCTCTAACTACTGGGCCATGGAACTCTACAGCCTTATACGTTGCGCCATCCGAGCCAATACTTCCAATAATGTATAGTATTATGTCCTTACCCATAACCCATGGTTCTAGCTTGCCCGAGATTGTTATCTTTATACTCTCTGGTACACGAAGCCATATCCTGCCAAGACTCATAGCAATAGCTGCATCCGTACTCCCAACACCAGTCGCGAATGCTGCAAAAGCACCTAGTGTTACCGTGTGGCTGTCAGCACCGACTACCAGCATCCCCGGCTTTACCAGCCTCTCTTCCGCCACTACCTGGTGGCAAATGCCTCTACCAACATCAAATAACCTAATACCATGCATAGCAGCAAAAACACGCATATCCTTCTGTACGCTTGCTGCTTCAACACTTGGTGGTGGTGCTGCGTGATCTATGAAGAATAATATCTTCTCCGGACTACTAATCCTGCTGAGAACACTTGTTTCACGAATAACCTTTATGCTTAGAGGGGCTGTCCCATCATGCGCATATACGAGGTCCACCGAGGGTACTATGAAGTCGCCGGGATAGACTTTTTTACCAGTCTTCCTGCTCAGAATCTTCTCTGCAAGCGTCATACCAGTCATTATAATTCTTTCCTCTCACAACTACTTATAGCTGGACCCCAGAGCTGTTTCACCCTCCCCTGATGATTCTAGAGAGAAGTATTTCTCTACAATCCTGTACATTTCTTCATCACTTAGAGGCTCGCGTCTACCCTCTTCCTCAAACAGTCTCACTATCTCGTTATAGATTGCTATAACACGTGGATCATCTTTAGATACCTGGGCATGCCTGCTTATCCCTCGAGTATTTATCCATAACGCGATAGCTGATCTACCAGAGTGAGGAGTTATAGCAACACCGTATGGTACGCCGAGTACCTCGATAGGGTTAAATGGCAGGTAGAGTTCTGGGTTCTTTATAAGACCATCAACATGTATCCCTGCCTTAGTCTTAAACGCGTTCTCCCCGGCAAGCGGCTGGAATGATGGAATGTTTAAACCCATAGATCTTAGAAGAGATGCTGCCCTAGGTATGGCTTTCAAGTTAACCCCAGTACTGCTACCGCGTAAGCCCACATAGTGTAAGAGCATTATCTCTAAAGGACAATTTCCCGCTCTCTCCCCTATGCCAAACAATGTACAATTCGATAACGCTGCTCCGTGAATCCAGGCTGCGAGATGATTAGCTACTACAAGGCCTAAGTCGTTATGACCGTGGAACTCTAGGTTTCTACCACTTATACCTGTTCTCGTTATGATCTCTCTTATAAGCAATGGTATGCTACGGGGCGGGCTAACCTCTGAGAAGGGTAAGCCGAGTCCTAGTGTATCAGCTAGTTTCACTATTATCTCTGTACCATATTTCTCCCCAAGCCTTAGTAGCTTGTTTATAAAGGGGATAATATTATCCTCTAGGCTCGCCCTAGTCACGTCTTCCAATGTACACTTTACTCTAATACCGTGTCTTAGAGCCTCCTCTATTACAGACAAGTATTTCTCAAAAACCCTCTCTCTAGTAGACCTGAACTTATAGTAGATATGGTAATCTGATATAGAAGCCAGGATGACAGTGGCCTCTAGCCCACTATCAAGTACTAGTCTGAGATCCTCACGAGTAGCTCTTATCCATGCTATGGGCTCAGGATACTTATAGCCATACTCTCTTATCTTACGCGCGATTTCTCTATCTCTACTAGTGTACAAAAACAGCTCTGTAGTAGTAATACCTCCTCCCCCGCCCAGATCAACTAGTACCTCATAGATAGACAATGCTTCTTCGACAGTAAAGCTTCTCCAGCCCTGCTGGCCATCTCTAAGAGTAGTATCTGTAATCCTAATACTATCTGGATCAAAGAAGGAGCTTCCACCCCTAACCGTGATCCTGGGCGGCGAGCTGAACGGGAAGATTTCTCTGAAAAATTCTGCTGTCTCTAGACTCAATCATGATGCACCACAGGCATAATCGAGGGTCATGTTGATATATACATTACTAAAATAAATGGTGCAGATTCCGTACATTGCTAGGCATATCGTGTAATGAGAACGTATTATACAAGCCATCTACGTATAGGAGTCAAAACATGTTCAGCAACCGGTGCATTAATCATCTAAGAATATCATCGACGGAGTTGATTCATCATCTATTCATCTAGTCTCATCATGCCCGTTATAAAGATTTGTCGCAGCAGATAATCTTGCTGTGGATAATTGTTATGAAAGAATTGTTCATCATGTTCTTATACCCTCAAAGACTCATTCTATCCCAGCATACCAGGGCTGATAATATCATGCGTGGACAAGTTATCACAGTGCTTCTAATGCTCGCAATAATAGGGAGCTGGAGCATAGCTTATGCTATGTGGAGCGAAACACTAAGAGTAAACACGACAGTGAATATAGGGTCTGGCGACCTCGATATCACTTCTACTAAGCTTTTATGCAAATACTGTTGCCCATGTGATTGTCACGATCATGATCACGATGACGATGATAATAATAGTCATGACCACCATGGGAATAGAGGTCATGATTGCGGGTGTGACCATGATTGTAGTGATGATTGTCAATGCCATGATCACGACCATGATGCTGATCATCATGGATGCTGTATTGATATTCAATGCGGTATTATAGAGGTCTCCGAGAATGGTGAGAGGGCTACCGTCTATGTATTAAATGTCAAACCTGGTACCGAGGTATGGGTAGGACTAGTATTATCTAATGATGGAGACATACCGGTGAAACTAACCAGTATAGATGTTTATGATGAAAACATGACTAGAATAGGAGATGTCTATGTCTACGGACCCTTTAGAGCACCAGGTACGAGTGGTGTATGGGGACATGTGACAACAGACGACCTGCCATTCCCCGGTAACGTGTCTCTACCAAGCCCATTCTGCGATCCAGGATTGAAACTAATAGCATGGATCCACATGGTAACGCCAGATAACCATCATGACTGCCACATAGATATCACAACACAGTATACTATAATAATAAACAGTAGTATCTCTCCATAACTAAGTACTGCTTTTCGTCATAGAATCTATTCTACAATTATGCTCATAGCATTTAGCAGATTCTACGTCTCTAGTAAAACAATGAGTCTACACATGCTGCCTTGTGTAACTTTTTTACATAACAAAGATCTGTCTAAGTAATCGATTATATTATTACGTGTCTTAGTTGCCCTGTGTTTTTAACTATTCGCCACCCATTCTTTCTTCAAGGTGAAACGTGTTTGAAGAGTAAAGCAACAACAATGTTCTTATCCGCCTTGTTATTGGCAGCGATAATAGGCGTAGGCTATGCTATGTGGAGCGAGACACTAAGAGTAAACGTTACTGTTAACACAGGAGAAGTTGATGTAGAATTCTCCGACTGGAGCTGCAGCGACACAGGTATTGATCCAGGCAAAGATAAGGATGTAGCATCTTGTACAGTAGAAGCAGAAGAGTATGACGATGAAGGTGACGTGATAAAACTATTGGTGACAATAGATGATGGTTATCCCTGCTATTATGCTAATATAACAATGACTATAGACAACATAGGAACAGTACCAGTCAAGCTACTAAGCCACAGCTTTGATGACTTAGAGAGGCTACCTCTAGAGGTCAGCCTAGAGATACCAGAGGATACACAGATAGACCCAGGCGACTCTCAGGACTATAAGCTGAACATACACATACTACAAGAAGCAGAGGAGAACGCAACCTACAGCTTTGAGCTAACAATGCAGTTTGCACAGTGGAACGAGGTACCAGCATAAGGTAGAAGGGCGGAAACAATGAACAAAACTAAACTCTTTTTTACAGCATCCATAGCACTTCTAATAATAGCAGCTTCTACAATAGCTTATGCTATGTGGAGCGAAACACTAAGAGTAAACGCTAACGTCGGCACTGGTGAGCTGGACGCAGCGATTGTGAGAGCATATACTAGTGACGATACACCGCCGCCGTACGGCGAGCTAGACTATAACGGTACGCCGACAGCTATGCCTAACCCAGAAGACTTCGAATGGACTGGTGAAGGATGGGTAGCTGTGATAGCAGGCGATCTAAACTACGTACAGCTAGACAAGGACTACGCATGGGCAACCACGCAACTAGTGGATAGTGATGGAGATGGAGACTATGATACAGTCAACGTGAAGATACACAACGCATACCCATTCTACATGGTATGGTTCAGTCTTGAAGTAGACAACGTTGGAACAGTGCCATTCTTCATAGACGAGTACATAGTAAATGGTACAGTACTTACAAAAGACGATATAACAGCAAACAACCTAGTATTCCTAGATGCTGATGGTGACAAGGACCCAGAACTACTAATACAACTATATGATCTACTAGGAACACAGATCGATCCAGGACAGGGTAGAGAGAGTAGTTGGCGCATAGTCGTATTACAAGATGCTGACGAGAACAGTGAGTACACGATAAGCATAAGACTAGTAGCTGTCCAGTGGAACGAGTCAATATACTATCCGTAACCAAGGTGGATGCAAAAACAATATATAACATAACCATCTTTTTCTCAACTATATATTCCTCTAGTATCGTGGAGAGTAGTTAGAATTGCGTAACCTACGTAACCTATCACAAATTTCACGTGCCCTGCTAGCATATGTCTTGTTACTAGTTATTCTCTCACTTAGATTCATATTAAGAGGAGAGCTAACATATGTCATACCACCTGTATCCTTGTTCTTGTTATCAGTATTTTTCATAAAATACTCTAGGAGCAAAGCATATGCCGGGACTACACTCTTATCAATAGTACTACTAATTTCCATCTTCAAGATCTTCGCCGAGTTATTTACCGGTTTTATCGAGGGTTTCGGGTTATCACCCTATTCTAGAAACCCCTGGGCTATCTTTGTAAACATATATAACCTAGTAGCCGTGGCCATAGCTGTCGAGTTTATTCGTGCATACATGATCGTTAATCTAAAAACGAGGTTCCGGGAATCCCTAGTAATAGTTATCGTGGCCTCGCTATTCCTCTTAGTAGACTTGCACCCAATGAGACTAGCAGGGCTTTTATCTACTGGTAACATTATGCTCGTGTTATGGCAAGACGTAATACCAGTACTCGCTACCAATATCTTTCTCACCCAGCTAGTCAGTATTGGTGGATCCTGGTATGCTATCCTCTACAGAGTTGTTGTCACAGCATATAAGTACCTGATACCATTAGCACCAATAATACCATTTTACCTAGCCGTGATCCCGGGAGCAGTGGTACCGTTTATAGGCTTAGCAATGCTGTTCTCGCTAACTAGGCCTGGAAGTATAAAATTCAAGAGTATGGCATCAGCACTAGCACCTCCTTTCGCACTACTAGTGCTACTCATAATTATGATGAAGTCGGGGTTATACCCGCTAGTTGTTGCATCGGATAGCATGGAGCCATCACTACGTAAAGGAGACATAGCTATAGTGAAGCAGAATAGTATAAGTGATGTAGAGAAAGGCGATATTATAGCTTTTGCTACTAATGGCGTTGTCATAATACATAGAGTCACAGAGGTAACACATAGAGAAGACGGGATAATATTATCTACAAAAGGCGATGCCAATAGAGAAGCCGATCCATGGGTAATAACCTCTAGTAACTACATAGGCGAGCTCGAGACAGCTATTCCTAAAATAGGGTATATATCACTATGCATGAAACAAGTAATAGCATCAATAATACAAGTACTAAACAAGAGTTTTATGAAAATAATAGTGCTGGCAGGAGTAGTAGCATTAACATTTATTATACTTGGTTACAATAAGAGAACAGCTAAGTCGTGGTAGATTCGTGTGTTAAGTATCGATACGGGAAAGAATAAGTTATTCCTGATACTACTCGTCCTTCTAGGAGTAAGCATAGCAGTATCCACATATATGAGTACCATACCTAGTAAAACAACTAGTATCGAGACATCGTATCAGTTCACACACTCTGCTTATTATAGTTATAAAGCATTACTAAAACCGAACATGCTGTATAACAAGACCGTCGTAGGTCCAGGCACTACGTTGTTTACCAGGCTATTAAGAGAACTCAATATAACACTCCAATACGAGGCGAGAAGCACGCCGCCTACTATGCATGGGTCTAGAATTATAGAAGTTTATCTCGAGAACCCTGATGTATGGACTAAGAAACTAGAAACTATCGGCGGAGGCGCGTTTGATACCAGGTTCAGAGAACAAGTAGTCTTGAATTTTACAGAGATAACCAGTCTAATAAAGATACTTGAGTCAGAGACAGGGTTTAAATCTTCAGAGTATGTATTAAGAGTAAAGCCAAAGATAACCGTAATGGCTACTTATGGTAATAAGAGCATAGTAGACACATTTACGCCGGAGCTGCGTATTACTATTGATACTGTGAAGGGAAGAGTGACTTTAAGCGGACTGAACCACGAGAAGGTTACTAGCAGGAATAATACTACCACTACGCCAACATACTTCTCAGTACTAGGTGGTAGCATTCGTGTGAGCGCTGTTAAAGCCTTCTCTTATTCATCAGTATTGTTCCTAGGAGCAGGCTTCTTCTTCATAGCCTATAGGAGTAGGATTAGAGAAGAAAAGCCATTACATGCAATAATAAATGAGAAGTACAGTGATCTAATACTAGAGGCTAAAGATGTTAATGGTAGCAATAAGCAGTTTGTTATAAAAATAGGAGAACCCGAGGAACTAGCTAGGATTGCTACAAGACTCGAGAAACCCATAATCCATGTACTCAAGAACGGAGAACATGTGTACATGGTTGCAGATTCTGAGACACTATACGTCTTACGCATTAGTAATAGCTGAAGGCGTTGTGTAACATTCTTACATAATATTTTTATTATGTTTACCTCGATAGGTTACCATGAATAGATAGGGTGCGTGATATATAAAGTGCCTTTACGTGAGCGCGAGTACATAAAAAATTATAATGCCCGCGGAGAGGGGCATAGGTCAGAGACAGAAATAATTTACTCGCTTATGCTAGCAACGTATAAGACGAGTGATAGAGGTATTAAGAAGACGCATCTCATGTACGTGACTAATCTTAACTCCAAGATGTTAAGCAAGTATCTCGAAAGACTTGTACAGCTAAATATCGTGAAATACGTGTTACATGGCAATGAGAAAAGAGTAGTTCTTACAAAGCGAGGCATAGCCTTGCTGTTCATATTAGAGAAAATGTATGAGCTTATAGAGGAGCGGGACAAAGACAACTTGTATAAGAATATCAGAGACCAGGTAGAGTATTATGCAAAGAGCAACGGGCTCAGTATTGTGAGAGAGTACTATGTGAAAGGAAAGCTTACAGGACTCCCTCATATTTTTGATCTAGCTCTGGGCCCTTTAGATCCCGAGAGCAAGGAGTTAATAGTTGCTAGAATAGTTACCGATCAATCCGAGGCTACGCACCCGCTCCTCATATTCATTATGTCACTCATCGACACAGGACTTCGAGGAATATTCATATCTGTGCCTAGTCTGAAACATATGATGTCTTTTGCCGAGATATTTAGTGATAGATGCGAGGTAGTAGATGGAGTGATGCATGACAATATTATAGAGAAGATGCATAAAGCGGTAGAGAAGATGAAGAATACGCAACAAATTAAGTAATTTTGAGTAGAGATTACAGAGACAGACTTTTGCGCCTAGTCTTATTTCTCTACTATACGCAAGACTAGTTGAGCCACTCCTCCAATAATTATGCCCAGGATGATTGATGTGAGAACATATATCCAGGGAAGATCGAGTATTACTGGTGGTATACAATTACCTATTGCATCACGGTAATAATTACATATACTCGAGTACAACTCGTCGCCAAGAAGACTAACTAATATATTATAGGCATATATACCCTCATTAGGCCAGGCCCATGCAATTAATAAGCCTGTGATGATACTAAAGACTAATATTGATAACAAGAGTGGTACTGGAGCGTGGATTCTCTTAAACATCTTGTATAAGACAAGTATGAATGCAACATACGCTAGGAGTAGGAAGCTGAGCATCGCGTATGATAAGAGTATATTCATTAAAGTATATAGAGACATGGTTGTCCAAGAACCTATCATGTAAATAACTATTAATAACATAACGGTTTTTAACCATATTCTTTGAAGACATCTGTTATCTTACTGGGTGCTCCAAGTATTTCTAGTAACTTGTCTCTAAACCTGTCAGGGTTGTTTAGAAATAATGATTTAAGCTCGTCTTCTGCTTCGAGCATGTCTAGTTTTATGAGTAGTGGTTTGAGGAAGAAGTGGCCTAATACTAGTAATAGAGAGTATTTATCACTATATCTTGTCTCTAGCACTCTTCGTAGGTCTAACGGGTTATTGAGTAATAGGTTGACGCAAGTCTTGCCAGAGAGTGCTAGACATGAGAGGTTTAATGATTCATACATTCCAGAGAATCTCGACCTGACGTAATGCTGTATGTACTTCTCGATTTCTTTTAAAATCTCTCTAGGCTCCGACTTCTTCATGGTTCTCTCACCTCTATGGTTCCTTCATTTATCTCTATATAGCCGATGTTTCTAGAATGAGGCGAGCCTCTCATTTTTAGAACAGCTATTACTGGCGTTATCCTGCCATTTATCTCGCGTAAGTCTAAGCCTATCAGTGTATCTACGACAGTGCTTAGCCCAGCCTCGCTTCCTCTTAATATATTTGTTAGACAAGTCAATACTAGTGTTATATTATGTGATTTACATAAGCTTGTAATCATTCTAATGATTTCGTAGAGTATTTTCGGGCTGTATTGCCTTTCAAGAGCTGATACGCCATCAATAACCATTCTCTTAGGCTTGTACTTATCGATAACACTCATTATCGCATCAAATACTGCTGTTATGGTACTAGCTCTAGGTGGCATATACATTAATATCAAGTTGTCTCTCAGTTTTTCGGGATTAAAGCCGAGCGAGCATATTATGTTTGATAATTGTTGCTCTGATTCTTCGAAAGAGATGTAGACAGATTTTTCCCCTCTTATTGCACCCTCTATAGCGAATCTTAGCGAGATGATTGTCTTTCCACTACCACTAGGCCCGCTCAGCATTACAATGCTATTCTCTAGAAACCCGCCCCACAGCATCTTGTCTAATCCTTCTATACCGGTAGGCATACGTCTAGGCATATAACTGCCTGGTATAAGCTCCTCTGCTGGAAGATACAGTTTTATACCATGCCCACTTATTATCTCGAAATCATAAGAATACCTCCTTACAGGGCTATACCTGGATTTTTGTATTATTAATTTCCTCCTAACTAGATGACCTGGTTTCTCGCCAAAATATTCTAGTCTCAGTACGTAGTCAGCCAGGAATTCTTCAAAACCGTAACCTATGACTTCTCTGCCATAAGCTAGATCAGCTATGAAGTAGGCTGTTATACCTAGAGGCTTAAAGAACTTACTCAGTGTTTCTCGGAAGAAGGCTCTTGCCTCACCCTCGCTAAATGCTGTTATTAGTGCTGTTATGGGATCTAGTACTACTCTTTTAGCATTAGTATCTAGTACCGCCTTACCCACCAGCTCTACAAGTTCCCCAGCTAGCTCAGGCGATAATACCGTGAAGCCCTCTACAAATGTAAATAAGCCTTTCTCTTCAAGACTCTTAAAATCAAAACCAAGGCTCTCCATATGCATATGGAACTCCGTCTTACCCTCTGCAAAAGATACGTAGAGGCCGCTCTCCTTTTCATGCGTAATACCATGGTAGAGAAACTGTGCTGCCATAGTGGTTTTCCCAGCACCTGGGTGTCCAGCTAGCAAGACTATGCTTCCAGGAAGAATACCGCCTCCAAGAACATCGTCAAGGCTCTTAATACCGGTTGATATAAATCTACTTCTCCTTTTTATAAATCTCATTATAGAATAGCCTCTATAGCTAATAATAGCTTTATGGGAACTAACATTATTTATATTTTCCTCATAATTGCATAATAAGTGGATTATCTATGTCAATTCCTTGGTATTTATTCTGCAGCTTTTAATATAATAGCTAGTTTATTCTTGAACTCGTTTGGATTATTTATGAATGCATTTGCTAATTCTTCTTCTTTTCCCTGAAATCCTATGCTTGATAATATTGGTTTTAAAAACACGTGCTGTACTATAAACTTGAGAGAATACTCGTCACAATATAGTTTGTGCAGTATATCTCTGAGAACTCCTGGCTTCTCGAGAAGAGCGGCTAAGCAATCCATGCCAGCCTCCTGCATACATAGGAACTCGAGTGATGCATAGAGGCCAGGCGCGTGGTTCCATGCATTCTTTTTGACAAGCTCTAACAGCTTCTTATTATCGCTATTCACTCTCCTCCACTCTCCCTAGTTTCTCTAATGCTAGTGTATGGAGATCTGTTAGACAAGGGTGTTTAAAGTACTCTTCAAGTCTGTTGACAACTGGTTTGAAGCCTCTTCTCCAGATATACAGGTAGGGTGTTATATCTCCCTCCTCAAACCTATACTCTATCTTAGCAACAATGTCAGCTAGTGATGCATACTTGTTATAAGAAGTCTTAGAAGTAATTGATCCCTGAATTATTGTTACCAAGCCCTGGCTCTTAAGGTAGTAAAGCGTATTTGTAAGCATAGCCCAGTATTCTCGGGGCTCCTGGACCTCCTCAAGCCCCTCGATACCGTGTAAACAAAGCATTCCTATAGCGCCACCTCGCCCTAATAATGATTTTATATGAGATGTTATCTCGATCATGTCTAGACCCACGGGGTTGAGTGATTCGAGGAAAAAGTATTTGTCGAGAAGATCTATCGTATCTTTAGGCGTGAGGTTAAGTAATTTCGAGTATAAATTTAAGAGTATATTCTTAGCCTCTTCTGCAGAGTATCTAAAGCTTACGAATAGTAATTTGAGATTATTTGTTAACACGAGATCTAGTACAGGAATCATCACGTGAGGTATACGTGCATCAGGCGGGTATGTGATATACATTACCTCGCCCTTATTAATACTACCTAAGTGGTCTGCAAGCATCCGGCACGTGAAGTATAACTTGTCTCTCGTAGCAACTTGTATCCTCTCTATCCTTGGTGGTACAAGTATCTTTAACCCCTCATTATCAGCAATAGTAAACGGGACCTTAGTAATACTAAGAGCGGATTCTCTCACCTTCCTTATCTCGAGTTCGCGTATAAGCATTCCAAGCCTGTACCTGTATTTTAGCACAAATATAGCATCAGCAATAAACTCTATAGGGCCCAGACTAAGGCTCTTAGCACCTAGTGGTAGCTCGGCTATCGTTACGAGAAGGCCCTTTATAATCCGTGGGACGTTGTAAAGGAAGTTTCTTAGAAATGCTCTTCTATTCTTATCCTCTATTATCTCAAGAAGAGTGTTGATAGAATCGATGACAACTACCCGGTAAGACTCTTCTCTGATTATGCGAGATAGGTTATCTATTAAGTTCTCAATAGTACTAGGAGAGACTGTTACCGGTATATCGATTACTCTTATAAGTCCTTTTTGTTCTAGTTGTTTTATTTTTATTCCTAGTTTTTCCATGTTGTCTAAGAGCTTTTCTCGGTCTTCTTGGAATGTTATGTAGAGGCACTTATGTCCTTTCTCAGCATTTGACGCACATATTGTTGACGCTAGAGTAGTCTTACCACTACCAGGATGACCAGCAATAACTATCATCGAGGGGTGATGGAAGCCTCCTCCAATTAGATCATCAAGTTCTTTTACTCCCAGCACTAGAAGCTCCAATATGATAAACCTCCAAGTAACATATAATAGCTTCCAAGACAATAATAAACAGTATCCTAGAAAAGGAAATACAGTATATTAAGAAGGTCGAGTGGAGCTGGGTTGTCTATACAAGTAGTGCGTTATGGTTTGTTTGTTTTTATTCTCATATCTCTAGCATTAATAGTGCTAGGAGTAGTAGTGCTTGTTTTTAGGAGTAGTATTGGTGATACTATAATCAGGGCAGGCGAGGAGTGGGCTAGTTATAGTATAGACTTAACGATTGATCCTGGTGAGTGGAGTAAAGAGTATTATCTTGGTTATCTCAAGATCCCAGAAGACGGGATGATACGTTTTAGAGCTGTGGCTGAGAAAGAAGCTATATGGTTTCCCTTTGTTCTTAATGGTGAGCTGATCATAGAGTCTATTACTTCTAATAAGAGTTACCAAGTCCCTATGCCGTGTATCCTAAGTGTTAATGAGCAGTGTTACCGAGTATTGATGCTTATACCAGGATATGATGCACCCATGGATATTGATAAGGGAGAGTACTCGGTTTACTTCAAGGCTTCGTGGAAAGCTAGGAGTAGTAGTATTATGAATCTCAAGATCTTAGCTTACTATTATGCTGAGTTAGAGCAAGGAGTCTCTGTAGATATTGTTGGCGTAAAGCCTACTGATACTTCTAGATGGTTTATAGCTGCCGGGTCTACGCGATCGTTCTCCTTCTTAGTGAATACAACGAGTACAACAAATGGTCGTGTCGAGGCATGGGCTTGGTTATTTGATCCAGGTAACACCAGTAGTGGTGTATTTAGACTTAGAATACTAGAGCGGGCTACAGGCGAGGAAGTTGCTAGTATACCGCTTAAGGCTCAGAGAGATAATAATTATTGGAGCCTGTACATGGTGATAAAACTCCCGCCTGGCAGGTATAAGATCGTGTGCTCTGTCAATGGGTTAGAGACAAGCGTGGATGTAGTAAATCGTGAAGCATAGAGAAGGGTAAAGAAATAATGGTATAGATCAGAGAAGTCCTCTTAGCTTCATAGCTTCTACTACCCTGTTTACTGCTACCGCATATGCTGCTTCTCTCATAGTATGTTGCGTGGGGTCGAGCTCGTCATACCAGTACTCCCAGACTGCTTTAGCGTTTCTCCTCATCTTGCGGTCTAGTATTCGCTTTGATTTCCCTTCACTTATATAGCCTCCTATGCGATTGTTAAGCCACTCTATATGGCTCATTATTACTCCGCCAGCATTAGCTAGCAGGTCTGGGACTACCACGATTCCTTTCTTCAATACCAGGTATTTCTCAGCCTCTATAGTCGTGGGCCCATTAGCTGCTTCTACTATCATTTTTGCTCTTATCTTATCCATATTCTCCCTTGTTATTACTCTCTCTATAGCTGCTGGTATGAGTACATCGACATCTAGCCCTAGGAGTTCCTCGTTTGATATCTTTTTCTCCGCCTCCTTATAGTGTATGACCGATCCTGTCTTCTCTTTCACGGCTTTGACGTCCTCAGGGTCTAGTCCTCTAGAATCATATATTCCTCCGCGACTATCGCTTACAGCTACTATTATTGCCCCCATCTTGTGCAAGTATTTTGCCGCAAAATAGCCTACATTGCCATAGCCCTGGATAGCTATCTTTTTACCCTCTATGCCACCCCATAATGGTTTTGCTATCTCTCCTGTCACAACTGCTACACCGAATCCCGTGGCTATGTTTCTGGCTTCTAGGCCGCCGAGTATCTCTGGTTTCCCAGTTATAGTTGCAAACTTGTTCTCTCCTGTCACTCTGTAATATTCGTCGAGCATCCAAGCCATTATCTGTGGGTCTGTGTAGACGTCGGGAGCGGGTATGTCTATATCGGGGCCTATGTACCTATACATGCCCCTTATGTATCCACGCGATAATTGTTCTAGCTCATAAGTATCCAGTGTCCTCGGGTCTACCCTCACACCACCCTTAGCACCACCATATGGTAGTCCTGCTAGAGAACACTTCCATGTCATTATCATGCTAAGAGCTATTACCTCCTCCATAGTAGTAGCAGGATGATACCTTATACCACCCTTGTATGGTCCTAGAGCACTATTATGCTGGCTACGCCAGCCCACAAATACTCTTATATTGCCATTACGCATACGTACCGGGATCTTAACCTGAATAACACGCTCGGGGTACCGTAAAGCCTCGTATACGTTATCATCTAGCCCGAGGAATTTAGACACAGTTTTTAGGATCTCCTCTTGCTCTACAAGTAGAAGACTCGTATCCTTTATCATCAAGGAGTTTTATAGCACCTCGCATTTATAATTAATTAATAATGCGGAATATATACTACACGTTACGACAAATAGTGGGACAAGTATACACTAGCTATTATAACTAGTCATGAGGAACCATGGTTTTCTATAGGTTGAAGAAGCAGCGGGGCAGGGTTTTCCTCACCAAGGTATGGTTTGAGAACGGCAAGCGTCGGGAGAAGAGCCTTGGCAGAGTAGATTGGCTGGAACAGCTAGCTGAGCAATGGCGTGCCGAGAATAATCGGCAGCGTATACGATTGTCTAGTTTGAATAATTTGGAGCCGCCGGCGGGATTCGAACCCGCGACCACCGGCTTACGAGGCCGGCGCTCTACCAGCTGAGCTACGGCGGCTCACCTGGTTTCTACCTCTACTACTCTATCTTCTAGTGTGGCCGGATTTTATTGTTTTGCTTTTAATGGGTAGGGAATAGGTATTCCCTGGCATTAGTGATGGCGTTGTATGGTATAGTAAGTTTTATCTATTACTGGGGTGAGAGTTGTGTTAAAGGGAAACGGTTGTCTCTGACTATTATTGTCGGCGGGTTTTTCGGTGACGAGGGTAAGGGTAAGATAGCTGGCTATCTGGGCTTGGCTGATAAGCCTAGTATTGCTGTTAGGACTGGTAGTATTAATGCTGGGCATACTGTTAGTTTTAATGGTAAGAAGTATAAGTTGAGGATACTGCCTTCAGCATTCTTATCCGAGTCAACCAGGTTGGCAGTGGCTGCTGGTGCTTTATTAAGGCTGGATGTCTTGTTTGAGGAGATAAAGAGTACAAGCATAGATGTTTCTAGGCTAGTTATTGATGAGAAGACTGGCGTGATAACCCAGGAGCACGTTGAGCGCGAGAAAAACGATCCCAACCTGGCTGGTAAGATAAAGTCAACGCTCCAGGGCGTTGGAGCCGCCATGTCTGATAGAGTTCTCCGTAGACTCAAGCTTGCCCGTGACTACCCGGAGCTCAGAGACTATCTTGGCGATGTAGCCAGCCTGGTATTATCCTCGTTGGATAAGGGAGAGAGAGTACATGTTGAGGGTACTCAGGGGTATTATCTAAGCCTGTATCATGGCACATACCCGTTTGTAACAAGTAGAGATACCACTGCTGCCGGCGTGTTGAGCGAGCTAGGAGTTGGCCCTAAGCATGTTGATGACGTAATAGTTGTATTCAAATCATACGTGACAAGAGTAGGAGGCGGGCCTCTACCAGGAGAACTGAGCTGGGAAGAGGCGAAGAAGAGGGGATGGATAGAGTATGGTAGCGTGACTGGTAGGCCTAGGCGTGCTGCTCCGTTTAACTACGAGCTAGCATCTAGAGCTGTAAAAATGAATTCTGCTACACAAATAGCTATAACAAAACTAGACATCTTGTTCCCAGAAATAAAGTGTACTAAGAAGTATGAAGAGCTGCCAGTAAAGGCTAAGAAGTGGATTGAGGAGGTTGAGGACAAGCTTAAGACTCCTGTAACACTCATCGGCACGGGAGAAGATGTTGAGTGCATTATAGATCTGCGTAGAGATAAAGGATTCTTATGAGGCTGGGGAGATGAGTGTCTTCGACGTCATAATAGTTGGTGGCGGGCCAGCAGGATTATTTACAGCGTACGAGCTAGTAACGAGGAGCAGGAAGAAGCTCAACATACTATTACTAGATAAGGGCTATATGCCTGATCAAAGAAAGTGCCCATTAGCAGAAATGCGGAGAAGCTATGATTATACAAAGTGTGCACAGTGCAGGCCGTGCCATATACTATATGGTATTGGTGGCGCAGGTGCTCTAAGTAGTGGAATTATAAACCTGAGACCAGACATAGGCGGTGATCTCGACAAGCTTCTCGGTAGCTGGGAGAAAGCTATGGAGCTGATATACTATGTAGACTCTGTACTGCTAAAATTCGGTGCACCACCAGATAGAATATTTAGGCCTGATGCCTCGCAGACCTCAGAGCTTGAAAGACTAGCTGCTAAAGCAGGCGCTAAGCTTATACCAGCTGTCCAGAGACACATAGGTACAGACAGGACTCCCAGAGTAATAAAAAACATAGTTGAGTACCTGGTACAAAATGGTGTCAAGATACTGTACGCGACAAGCGTCTATAGGGTAGAGAAAGACTCTAACAGGTTTATAGCAAGGACTAGCCGAGGCGATTTCTCATCCAAATACATGCTTCTAGCACCTGGACGTGGCGGTGCTGACTGGTTTATGGGCCAGGCTATTAGGCTTGGAATAGACATTGTCCCAGGCCCTCTAGACATGGGTGTGCGCGTAGAGACAGCGAAATACATCATGGATCCAGTAACCGACATAATCTGGGATCCAAAGATAATAATGTACACAAAGACTTACGACGACAAAGTCAGGACATTCTGTACCAACCCCGGAGGCTACGTTGTCGAAGAACTCTATAGTGATGGAACAGTAGGCGTCAACGGGGAGACTTATGCAGGAACACGTAGCATGAACACTAATTTCGCACTACTAGTAACAGTAAAGCTCACAGACCCCATGGAGAATACCATAGAGTATGGTAAAAGCATAGCTAGGCTAGCAACAAGACTCGGTGGTGGAAGACCATTAATACAGAGATTAGGCGATTTAGAAGCAGGGAGGAGGAGCACGTGGAGCAGGATAGAGCGTAGTAGTATAGAGCCTACACTAAGAGACGTGACTCCAGGCGATATAAGCATGGCTCTACCATACCGCGTAGTAGCAAACATCATAGAGGCGCTAAATAGGCTAGACACGATAATACCAGGGATAGCATCGCCACAAACACTACTCTACGCACCAGAGATAAAGTACTACAGCGTACAAGCCAAGGTAAACAGGAAGACCATGGAGACAAACATACCAGGACTATTCGTGGCAGGAGATGGTGTTGGGCTATCGCGTGGAATAAACGTTGCCGCTGCCACAGGGGTCCTAGCTGCTAGAGGTATTCTAGAGAAAATAGGGGCCGAAGAGGAGGAACCACTAACTACATAGGCCCTACTTCTACAATTAATTCTTTCCATCCTCCCGTCAGGGTTGCCTATTAGATCTCTCTTTATGATACTATTATGCCTAGTTTCCCTATAACTAGGTATAGCAGTGTTGCTGCAAATGCTATACCCATACTCCTGGCACCTGATTTCACCCAGTTCTCTCCACTAATCTTTCCTAATCCTGCTCCTAGGCTAAACATTAGTATATGTACTATTAAGAGGCATAAGTATCGTGCTATACCAATGTCTATGACGCCGAATACTACTAGAGCCATGGGGAACATAGCAAGTGCAGGAAATAGTAGTACGCCAAGACTACTCCAGAAAGCCACGTATAATGGGACAGCTCTAGCTGCTCTTCCATAAATCGTGTCATCTAGTTCTGCCAGCATCTTCTTCTCAAGAACTTTTAGTTCACGCAGCCTCTCAGCTCTCTCTGAGAGGTATGTACCGAAGAATGCGCTGAAGACGCCCATCGAGAAACTACCGCCTAGCACTGCTCCCAAGTATATTATCGGGGTCTTGGTCCCTGCAATAGTCATTCCGAGAAACACTCCTAGTGCTGAGATGAGGCCATCTATGCTGTTAGTATAAAACATCCTCCTAGCTATAGTCTCAGCACCTATTAAGCGGGCTAGCTGCCTTAGCTCTTTAAGACTTCTAACGAATTGTCTCAATATATCTGTAACCCCCAGGTGACAGGGAACAATTTTGTCTGAATGATTAGTGCCAAACAATAAATATGCTAGTAACAGGGTATTAATGCTTACTGTACTTGTATAAGCCTAGAGCTAGTGATACGATGATTAACGCTACTATTCCCAACACTACCCATGGCATCCCACTACTAGTAGTCATAGGCGGAGGATTTTCCGGCAACTCTGCTTCTGAGAACCTGATACTACAACCAGTAATATTCCTCACTAAGACAGCATCTGGGGTCATATAGTATGGTATCCACACACCATGCCCTGGCTCACTAGCGTAGTATACTATCCTGTTATTCCACCCAGCTAGTCCTGGCCTAGCCTTCTCTGATATCTCTTCTAGATCAGACATGCTTATCCCTTTAAGTATGCCATTATTGACTAGCCACTCTAGTTCTTTTGAGAAAGCTTCTCTGATAACACTCCTCTCTACCACCGGCTGGGACACTGGGATATATGCTTTCCTAAACACTAGCGATTCCATACTAATAGGGGGAGAAACAGCTTTAGCAAGAAACTCTTTTACCACACTATATCCTTGTACAGCATTGCTCATACTAATCGTAGATGTTATGATTATTGCTAAAACCCTATCCGAGTCGTAACTTATTTTTACATGGTAGTTATCAGTCCTATACCTAAAGACTAAGGCAATGAACTCGTTATCCCTAGTAATATTCTCAACACTCCACCCGAGCTCCTCGGCCTCGCTAACGAGTATCTTGTATCTATCACCAAGAACTAGTGGATTACTTATAAGCATGTAATAGTTTATCGTCTTCATAGGAGACTCTACCCTAATTGAGGGATAAGACGGGCCCGAGAGGGAGAGACTCTGCATTCTCAGTATCACTACAAGGTCTTTTGCAAAATGCGACCTGTATATGTAGACTTTCCCCATCTCCGAATCCTTCACTAATACATTGTCTAGAGACTCCAACTTCTCTACATCGAGAGAAGCTCCTGGCTTATTAAATACAACCTCTATAGATCCCCGATCCCATGGGTCGAAACATGTCATGCTATGCAGAGATAGTGTTACCGAGAACAATATTGATACAACCAGTATGATCACAGCTTTGCGCATCAAGACCAGCACCATGAATTTCTTGATGCTACGGCATAACAATATATAGTCTTGATAAATTAAAACTATAGTGTACGCTTTGTGATGATGACCATTTCGACCACTGCTGATGAGTGAAGAAGCGGTGGCTGGCTGAGCCGGGATATAAATTATTATATTTAAAATATATAGAGAAACCAGGGTGGTTATTTATGAAAGCACTCATAGGTATTGATGGTTCTGAGCCTAGTATACGTGCTACTTATTATGCATCAAAACACGTGCTTAAGCCTGGTGCATGGGATATAATACTATTACATGTTATTGATACTAGGGTTTTCACTAGAATAGAGAAAGACGGGATCTGTATTGCTAGAGTACATGATACTTGTATAGGTATAGATGACACAATATATCCAAAACTATGTAGCAATGCAAGGAGAATGCTTGATCTCATAGCAGATAATCTAAAAGCCTTAGGTTACAACGTTGAGATACTATGCAGAAAAGGTAATCCCTCGGAAGAGATACTAAAAGTAGCTGACGAGTATGATGTTGACCTCATAGTACTAGGACGTGTAGGGAAAACAGGTATCCACCCGCTGGGTAGTATAGCGCATCACGTACTACTTGGAGCCACACGACCCGTCTTCATAGTTCCTAGAACCTAGTATCTCTACCAGAACCTCTTTATCTCGTTCAAGTTTCTCGGATTCCCTGTTTATTAGCTCTAGTACTCTGGAGGGATTAGGGCTTCCCACAACTTTTCTTAGTACTAGGCTAGTCTCTGGAGATACTAGTTTTGCTATATCCTCTCTGCTAAAACCGTATCTGCGCGTTATCTCGCTTATAATGTCCTCTAAGCTATTACTCTTTCTTAGAATATTTGCTATCTCCCTGTATACGAGTCTATAGGGCTTCTTAGTTTTTATTGATACGTATTCTGCTATATCGGTAATGTACAGTGTGTAAGTACTAGCATCACTCATAGCTTTCGCTTTGTTTACTTGTACATTCTTTATAAAGTCTATGAGTATGTTTAGCGTCTTTATGGTCCATGATAGTGTTCTCCAAGCATGTTTTGTTGCTTCTTGTAGATCTAAGTTGTAGCCTGAAGGAGTTGATTTTAGTATTGCTAGTAATGAGACTAGGTGTCCTATGGCTTCTCCAGCCCATGCGCGCATTATCTCCATTGTCACGGGGTTTCGTTTATGAGGCATCATGCTACTTGTAGCTAAGTGTTTGTCTGATGGAATGATGTATGAGAACTGTGGGGTAGACCAGATTATGAAATCTTCTGCTACGCGTGAGAGCATTATGGATAAGCATGTAGCGGTACTTGTAGCTAGTGCTAGGAAGTCTCGTGAGCTAGTAGCAGCTAGTGTGTTTAAGACTAGGTTGTTAAAGCCAAGACTGGTTGCAAGACTCTCTCTATCTAATTGTATAGTTGTACCCGATAACGCGCCGCTGCCAAGAGGTGATTTATCTGTTATCTCGTAGACAGCCCTGAATATTGTGAAGTAGTCTGAGAGAACCTCTTCTATGTGTAGCAAGTAGTGTGCAAAAGTTATTGGCTGCGCGGGTTGTAGATGTGTGAATCCAGGCATTATTGTATCAATGTGTTCTGATGCTTTCTTTATCAAGGCTTCTCTAAGCTCTATGATTAAACGCATTATGTATGCTAATAACTTCTTTGTCTTCATACGGAGAGCTGTAGCTACGTGATCATTACGGCTCCTACCTAGCGGTAGCCATGAAGAAGCCTCAGAACCTATCTCTTCTAATAAGTACATCTCTATAGCTTCATGAATATCCTCGGCCTTGCTATACTTTTCTAGAAGCCTTGGCTCCTCGTATAATCTTCTTAGAGCAGTAATTATCTTATCAGCAGCATCACGTGGTATCAAGTTCTTCGAAGCAAGGTGATCTACATGGGATACGAGGATAGTGATTACTTCTTGCAGTATCTCCCAGTCCTCCTCTATAGAGGATATGTAATCGAGGATCATGTCACTAGTTGAGCCTAGGAGTTCTTTACGATACACCTAGCCCGCCTCTATACCTCTTAGGGATACTGGGGAAACATCCTCATCAAGACTTACTTCTCGACCGGCGTGTTGAGCCATGAAGATACAAGGCTTTGAAGACCCCATAACTCTATGAATCCTTTAGCCATTGACTGGTCAAACTCTGAGTTCCCGAGGTAAGTTGCCAGCTCCTCCTTATATAGTGAGAACTCGCTCTTCCTGCCAACAACCAGTATTGACCCCTTGTGTAGTTTCACCTTAACACTCCCGGTCACTTTCTTATTCATTTCATTAATTAGTACCTCTAGTTCTCTGCGGAGAGGCTCTATCCATAATCCCGAGTATACTAGCCAAGTCCAGGTATTATCCACTATTTTCTTGAAGCTGAGCTCATGCTTTGTTAATACGAGTTTCTCGAGATCTTTATGTGCTTCTATGAGTGTCATTGCTGCTGGTGCCTCGTAGACTTCTCTACTCTTTATACCAACTACACGGTCCTCGATATGGTCTATTCTACCAACACCGTGTAGTCCTGCTATATTGTTCAGGTTATTAATGAGCTCTACTAGGGGCATCTTATCATCGTTGAGAGCAACAGGTACACCGTTCTCAAACTCTATTTCGATAACACATGGTTTATCAGGTGCTTTGCCCGGATCCTGCGTCCATTCGAAGACTTCCTCGGGAGGCTCAGCCCAGGCATCCTCTAATACTCCGCTCTCGATGCTGCGTCCCCACAGGTTTTCATCAATACTATAGATCTTCTTCTTGACCGGTATACCATGTTTTAACGCGTACTCGTACTCTAGGTCACGTGTAAGCCCCCAGTCTCTTACAGGAGCTATTATTTCTAGGTGGGGTGCTAGCGCCTTGATCGTTAGATCGAACCTGACCTGATCATTACCTTTACCTGTACATCCATGTGCAACTGCATCTGCATCCTCCTTCTTAGCTATCTCAACTAGTTTTTCTGCTATCAAGGGTCTTGATAAAGAGCTGGAGAGCGGGTACTTGTCCTCATACAAGGCGTTAGCTTTTATCGCTGGTGCTATAAATCTCTCAGCGAACTCCTTCTTTGCATCAATTGTATAGTGTTTCACTGCACCAAGCTTCTCACTCTTAGCAGCTATTGTTTCAAAATCATCTTTCTGACCTACATCAACTGTTACCGTGATTACCTCTGCGTTAAGCTTTTCCTTAAGCATTACAAGCATGACACTAGTATCTAGCCCACCAGAGTATGCAAGCACTACCCTCATAACTAGTACAACCTATCGGGAGAGAAGACTATCTAGATGAATAAATATATTGTAACACGCGTTACGCATCATTACTACTATGTTCTAGTTGCAACGATCTCCTCTGACTCAGTATTAGTTCTTCGAGTATATTATAGGTTCTAAGAGCATCCCTTCTATCGATAATCAGTATGGTCTCGTCATGACACGATATTATCTGGTTAATGTTTATACCATTCCATGCAAGCATAGTAGTTATGTATGCTATAAACCCAGGAGTAGTAATTATGTCTCGTGGACTCTTAATTATGATTGCCGATTGGTCTCTCATAATAACCTCGGCATTCTCATCAACAAGTTTTAGGAACTCTTCTAGATCCTCCATGGATATGAAGACTGTCGTAGATTGAAAACCCTGCGTGTATTGTAGAAAACGTGTATTACCCAGTCTAGATAATACTTCTATGATCTTGTCAGATACGTCTTTATCAAAGGTTAGAACCGCGATATCCGTTTGCAGGGTTATGATACTATTACCTATAAGGCTTCTAAGCTTGTTTTCAAGCATACTCCACGTTTTCTCGACCTCGTCAGCTGTCCTTATAAGCGCCATCTTGACTGCATCATCACTAGTACGCCTGCCTAGTCTCTTCTCCACGTCTTTCTTAACCTTCCTTGCTAGCTCTGAGAAATTGATTATACCCATAGCCATACAGTAGAGAAGACATGGTCTCTGTAATACTAGTTCTCTCACTATCTTAGAAGCACTTAACCCGCTACTCTTGTTATCCATAACTAATAACACCTAGATGCTTAAATCATGTTATCGCGGTATCTATATGTTTTCCTTCCTAGCCTTCAATACTCCATGACAAAGGAGTGTATCTCACTCTATCAGCACCACTATTTCTAATCATTCTTTCAAACTCGAATATTTTATCGCTCTTAGCCTCAATTATTAGCAAGTCTATGCATGATTCCTCGCAGTGATAATGCATCCTAGCTTTGATTACCTCGCTATACTTCTCGTACAACATAGCTAGTTTATCTGCTACACGGCTACTAGAGGTAATGAGTAATACTCCTCGACAGAAGTGTGGTTCGGATACATGAATACGGTCATGCACGAATTCTCTAAGAGCCTCTACGACTAGATTCGACCTAGTACTGCCCAGCTGGCTAGCTAATCTATCAAGATCCCGCACAAGGTCCTCAGGAACCGAAACTCCAAAACGTCTCTTACTACTCATGAGCAACCCTCCTTCTCAATAACACGATTATATACAATAATAGTAGGACAAGCCCTATACTACCTGAAGGAGCTATGCCCATGTATAATCCTAGGAGTAGCCCGCTAATACCACCTATCAGTGATACTGTTACCGCTACGGCTACTGCCTCGCGGCCTCCACAGGCTAGTGACGATGCTATAACTCCTGGGAGAAGTAGCAAGACGTGCTCGATGACGAATCCCACTATTTTTAATAAGCCGACAGTAGCTATAGCTAGTGCTGTCATTAATGCCACGTCATAGAGTACGGTATTTACACCTGATAACTTTACGAAATCTCTATCAATACCTATTAACACGTGTTCGCGGAGGAAGGGTACTATTAGTAATAACGTTATTGACGAGACCATTATCGCATAATAAGTATCATCCCATGTTACCAGTAAGGGGTCTCCTAGTATGTAAGCCCATAGACTCGTTGCTAAAGCGTATCTTGTTATGACATAATACATGCTTATAACAGTCATTGATACAGAGAATGATACGAATACAGCAGTAGCTGTATCACTATTTATTCCCCGAGACAGCATAAGCGCTACTATGTACACGAGTATTATACTTATTACAATAGCCCATATGCTTACATGGCCTCCAAGAGTGTTTGCTAGTATGACCGATAATATTACTGATAATAGTGCAGAGTGAGGTAATGATCCTGCTAGGAATAATAGTCTACGCGCAGATATTACTGGGCTCAGTACACCATATACTAGCGAGGATAATATTACTACTATTAACCATCTAGGATCAATATACATGACTATCAACCACGTGTACACACTTCTCTATAAGCATTATACTCTTGCCATATACTTTCCTGAGTATATCGAGACGCATAACGTCTTCCGGAGGACCCATTGCTACGATGCCCTTGTTGACAACCATGATCATAGAGGCGTGTGGGAGAAAGAATGTCGGGTCATGACTACTTACTAGGACTAGGCGTTCTAGAGATAATGATGATATTATCTTTGCTATCTCGTACTTGCCCTTGACATCAACAGCTGAGAGCGGCTCATCCATAACTAGTATCTCTGGATTCCAGACCAGGGCACGGGCTATGAGCGTCTTCTGCCTCTGTCCTCCACTAAGTTTAGTGAAAGGCTTATTGGCTATAGGCTCTAAGCCTAGCTCATGTAATATCTTGTCTACAAGCCTCCTAGTACTAGGAGAAGTTGCGAGCCTAGGTACTCTTTGTCTTAGTATAACAGCTGATTCAACTATTTCTCTAACACTTATAGGGAAACTACTATCTAAGCCAAGCATTTGTGGTACATAGCCTACTAGTCTGCCAGCGAGTTTAGGGTTACCAGTAACTTCTAGGCCATTAATGACAACTGTACCCTTAATAGGCCTTATCAAGCCAAGTATGGTCTTAAATAGTGTTGTCTTACCAGCACCGTTGGGGCCTATTACTAGGACCAGACCAGGACCTTCTATAAGGAAATCCTCTCTCGAAAACACTATCTCGCTACCATAAGCGACTGTTATGTCTTCTGCCCTCACGTAGGGTTTCCTAGGCATTATTCTCATACCGTGCACAGTAATAGCTAAATATTTTTAAATTTGTGCACGTATATAAACTTAACAGGTGAAAATAAAGTAATGAGTTATAAACAAGTATTCCTAATACTCCTGCTTCTACTAGTTCTCACAAACATCATACAGGTAAGCTCTAACACTACAAAGCCTGGCGTGACCATAGTAGTTACAATAAGCAGTCTACTCCCAGATATTAAGCAGATAATTTGTAGTAGCGATACCTTAGAAGCTATTGTCCCGCCAGGTGTTGATCCTCATGATTATGAGCTTAAGCCTAGCGATATAGAATTATTGAGAAAAGCTAATGTAATCATATCTACTGCTCATACTCCTTTCGAGAACAAGATCAGAGTCTTAGTAGAGAAGGGGGAGTTAAGTGCTGTGTTAATAGAAATACCATATATTAATGGAGTACACATACTTGAGAACCCGGTTACTCATAAACCAAATTATCATATGGTAATATATGATCCATGGAACTACAAGTTGTTTATACAAGAAGTAGAGAAGATACTGGCAAGCCTTAACCCTGCATGTAGTGCTGAGTATCATGATAAGTTAAGACAAGTACTAGGACAAGTAGACAACATAATCGCTAATGCACCCAGGCTAAATATTAAGGGTTTAGCTGTATCACCTCTAGCACAATATGCTGTCTCATGGATGGGTATTAATATCGAGTACCTAATTATAAGAGAACATGGTGCACCAGTAGACCCCCAAGACTTGGTCAATATAGAGGAGAGAGCACGGAGCGGAGACATAGGAATAGTTATACTAGTCGAAGGCATCTCAGAAGCAGCAAATAATAAAGCACTAGAAATAGCCAAGAACAATGGTATACCATACATAATTATTCCTTCTCCAATTAAGCAGGAAAGCATACCAGACAAGCTCTCTCAGATAATAAGTGAGATCTCTAGTCTAGAAATAACGCACACAGATTATCAGAAAAACAATTATCTACTATACGCATCGATAGCTCTACTACTTGTCCTAGTCGTAGTAGTAGTGTTTGTGCTTTTGAAAAAACAGTGATCAGAGCAGGGCGGCTCATCACTAATTAATTTCAGCCGGTGGCGTACACATCATTTATTCTTGAACGTATACTGTTATTGTGCCCCGATTTTCTTAAACTTGTATCTCTCGTATATAAGGTACCAGTTGCCATCCTTCTTATAGAACTCGGCTTCTACTCTCCTACCCCTAGATAACGTGAAGAACCTTGGTCTCTCGGGATCTAGTTTCTCAACCGGTATTAGAGGTACTATTGTCTCTGTAAGCTTGTCTCTCATCTCTAGGGACAGCATATCACCGTGTCTCGACACTATTGCCCTCATAGATCCTTTAAATGTCTCATAGCGTCCTCTCAGCTCATCGAGTATCTTGTCGAATAATAATGGTTCTAGATCATAGGGGTTCTTGCCGAGCAGTATTGATAAGAGGAATAGACCAATGAGTGATAAGGGGTATCCAGAGGCATTAGCTAGTAGTACCACACCTATTTTCTTCTCAGGAACATACCCGGCGTAAGCAGTGTATACTAGGACGGAGCCGCTGTGACCTACGAGTTTATAGCCGTAGAGGTTGGGCGTGATAATCCAGCCGAGCCCATATGATTCTCCTCCTAGTGTTTCGAATGGTGTTTTTATCCGTGGCTTCTCCATCTCCTCTATGCTTTTTGCCGATAATATCCTCTTGCCATTGATTTCTCCTCTATTCATGTACATCGTCAGGTACCTGGCCATGTCGAGAACATTACTTATTAATCCCCCATCGGCTGTTATGCCGTATGGGAACCAGCTTCTAACTCTCTTGCCCTCCCTGGTTATAATATAAGCTGTTGCTTTATCAGGGTCTTTCTCTACAAGCTCTTTTTCAAAGAAGGTTCTCTTCATACCTATTGGTCCAAGTATGTTCTTGTACACGTATTCCTCATACTTTATTCCAGAGACTTTCTCAATTATATAGCCTAGAAGCACATAGCCCTCGTTTAAGTAGAAGAACTTCTCGCCAGGCTTAGCCTCAGCCCACTCTGTTGAGCCTTTCATAAAGGTAAAGATATCATCATAACTCGCTAATGGTATCCACTCTGTATCGAGTTGTAGTGATCCACGAATAAAAGCTTCTGCGTATCCTAGAGCGGGTATCCCGAGACTATGCGTTAGCAAGTGTATTACTCTAACTGGCTCACCCATTACCTTCAAGTCTAGGGGGACATACTTTTCGACAGGATCATCAAGACTTAGTAATCCCTTCTCCACGAGCTGCATTATAGCTAGTGCTGTAAACGACTTAGTCACAGATCCTATGCCATAAAGACTACGACTTGTAGCAGGTAGTCCCGCCTCAACATCTCTGAACCCGAATCCACGAGAATACGTTATTTCTCCATCCTCTACAACCGCGACACTCATCCCAGGGATATTTGTCTCAGCCATTTTCTTTTGGACAAATTCCTCAAATAACCTGATATCCTCGCGATTCATGATATCACCTTATCTCGAAGCCTAGTTTCAGGAATAGAATTTGGCATAGAGTAATTATTAACAATTACTTGGTCATGGAGAACTAATGTACTTGTCTAGCGTAGCTATCTTATTCTCTGGAGGATACTCAAAGCCTGGTTTACATACAACATTATGTCTTCTACATAAGTCGTTTACAAGCTTGTAGATGCTTTGCCAGCTATACTTACCAGTTTTAGAGGCTAGCATGCTCAATGATCCCGTCTTCTGCATAAATGGTTTTATGCGTAGCTTATCATAATACAACACGCTCCTAGTCTCACTAGCTAATAATACTATCTCCTCTATGTCTCCTATATTATCAGTAAGACCAGGTATTATGGGCCCCATAAACACCCATGTCTCAATACCTCTACTAGAGATTTTTCTCAAAGCCTCAGCTCTAGCAGTTGGTGGTGATGAGGAAGGCTCTATCCTCCTGGCTTTACTATTATCTAGAGTTGTTATCGTGAAACCTACGTCCACGCGGTTCTTATACTTTTCCAGGATATCTAGATCCCGCAGTACCAGTGTTGACTTAGTCTGAATACTAACATGAAATCCTCTCTCTAATAGTATCTCGATGGCTCTCCTCGTGATCTCGTACACGGCTTCTACGGGCTGATACGGGTCTGTTATAGTTGCTAAGCCTACTACTCCGCGCCGTATCTTCCTAGTCTCTTTATCTAGTACCTCGATTAGATTCTCTTTAACAACAACGATACGGCCCCAGTTCTCAGCTATCCTGGTGTCACGCGTGTACTCTCTAGCATAACAGTAAATACATCCATGGCTACAACCGATATATG
>CAZCAU010000009.1:17052-41342 GCA_964496855.1 uncultured Desulfurococcales archaeon | reverse complement strand
GCACTATTCATAGTATATGCTCCACGCCACGAGCTCTACGGTATTGTGAAGCCCTGGCGTGGAGCAGATATACGCATACAAGTCAAACCAGTATACAAGTCTAGGATAGAGTTTGAAGATGCAGAGAAAACAGATAGTGCTAAACAATACTTAATAGTAGGCTATGACCCAGGCGTTACAGCTGCTCTAGCATGTATAAGCCTAGACTCGTCCCCAGTACTAGTAGTTAGTGGTAAGAATATTGATAGAGCAGAGGCCATCGCGATGGTTTTAAAGAAGGGGATACCAGTTCTTGTAGCTACGGATAAGCATCCGCCACCAGAATCGGTTAAGAAACTTGCAGCCAGTCTTAATGTACCAGTATATTCCCCACAATACTCGCTAAGCATTAAAGAAAAACAAGAACTTGTCCTCAAGTACAAGGCTATCTATAACAATCTAGAAGTGCCGGATTCTCACGTCAGAGACGCACTAGCAGCAGCGCTGAAAGCCTATGAGGATCTCAGTACTAAGCTCTACCAGGTAGAAAAATATCTTTCAAAACTCGAGCTAGAGCTACCAATAGATAAGATAAAAGCTATGGTTATAGCAGGAAAATCTATTGCTCAAGCGGTAGAAGAAGAGATAAACAATCTGCTTATCAACGAGGAGCAACAGTATACAACGATAGAGACAGCAAGTCATACACAAGCAGCAGACTCTATAGCGCTCCAAGAGAAGGAGAAGAAGCTCAGAGAGAGGTACGAAGAAGAGATTAAGAAGCTTAAGGCAGAGAGACGAGCATTAAGAAAAATCATAAACGAGCTCCGCGAGGAAATAGCTAGGATCGAGAGAGAAAAAGAGCTCCTTCTACGAGAATGGAACAAGGAGATAGCAACTGATCGCCGTGTCGAGTTACTGCAAGAAGAAGTGCGGACACTTAGTAGCAAGCTTAAAAACCTATATGCTGAGCACGAAGACTTAACCGCTAGGATTCGCGAGTACTCGGAGAAGATAAAAGACCTCTTGCTTGGACGCTATGTACTAGCATTAAAGATACACTCTCTACTAAAACCCATAGTTGAACGATTAGCAAAAGAGGGCTTGCTAGCCGGGAAGCCGCCAATATATGTTGAAAACCCGAGAGTATGGGATATAGATGCCATAGGTTTACTAGCTGAAAACAATGTTCCATTCATAGTCGTGAACTCCGAATCCACGGAGGAGTATAGAGATGCTATGCTTGAACACCTAGTTCCCATACTATCTATCACAGAGTGTGCAAAACATGATTTCTTCGACTACGTTCTCCTGCCAATAGAGTGCGAGAAAATAGCTCGTAGTAAGAAGAAGAGGCTTGAAGAAGAAAAGAGGAAGATGAAGGAAATCAGGTTAGAAGACATCGTGAAGGAGTACAGAGCTGAAAGGAAAAAGGAGCTAGGACTAGCTAATAACTACCTAGAGGGCAAGGATTAGCGGGCTACCTGGGCCTCTAGAATATCTCTACTTTCTCCTTGAGTATTATGCCAGTAAGCTCTTTTATGTTCTCTAAGACTTCCGATGCTATAGATTCTGACTCTCTGATCTGCTCGCTTGTAAGCTCGCTTCCAATGTCTTCTGGCAATATCTTGACATTAGCTATTAGCGGGTTATCAATAGGTCTTCCTATCTGGCTTAGAAGTTCGACGTATACCTCTCTAACCCCCTTGACTTCGTTATAGATCTTCTCTGCAATAATCTTAGCAGCCACATTGTATATTTTGCCTACGTGGCTCACAGGGTTCTTACCAGCTGTCGCTTCTAGGCTCATAGGTCGCATCGGTGTTATCAGCCCGTTAGCTCTGTTACCTCTACCAGTAGCTCCATCATCTCCGTGCTCAGCACTTGTACCAGTCACTGTTAGGTAGATTATCCCTTTCTCAGGCATGTCTCCAGTGTTCAAGTAAACTTCTACATCGTAGCCGGGAGCTATTTTTGCAGCCAAGTCCTTGACGCTGTTTATGACTTGTTCTTTAACAGATACATAATGATCTACATCGGGCACTAGAGAGCTTATCATAGATGCTGCTATGGTTAGCTTAATGCTTTTATCTATCCTAAGTCCCATGACTTTAACGTCTTCACCTACCTCTGGCAACTTTTTCTTAAACTCTCTTGAGTTAAGCATTTTCTCTGTCTGTAACACTAGTCTCTCTAGGGTGCTCAGAGGCGCAAAGCCTACGCCGAAACTCGTATCATTTGCTAATGGCACCTTCTTTCCTGCTTCGAAGATACCTACTAGATCTACTGAGCCCCGCCCTATCTTGTAATCCACTATAACATGCTTTTCTGTATCTAAGAAGCGGAAGTTCTTCCTAAGCCAGTTCTTCACAGCACCCACGATAATAGGCCCCACAGGTATAGGCTCTACTTTTCCATTATTGAAGACTTCAGCAGTAACTCTGCCAGCGATAATAATATATATTGGTTGCAATAACTCGCCTCCACCTGGCTTAGGATTAGCCTGGCCACCTACTACAAGTACTTTATCAACGTTATGGTGCAATATATACCCGTACTCTTTAAGGTAATACCTTGACAAAGCCTTACTGCTCTCCTCAGCAGCTGCATCAGCTATATAGTCTGGATGTCCAAGCCCCTTTCTCTCTACAAGCTCTACTTGTAACGTCTCAACAGGCTGCCATCTTATCTTCTCTACCACTATACTCTTATTGCTCATAGGCATCCCCCGTAGAAAGGGCTATGAAAATGAAGCGCTTATTATACTTCCGTTAATTACAAGGCTCTCGTGATTACTGCTAGTAATCTATACTAAGACGGTGGATAGGCTCAGAAGACTATCATAACGCTAGTAATTAAGACTAAAGTAATGCTGGGATACACTAGCTGCTGTTAACCACCTGGCTCTATAAGGGAGCCTTTTTCAGCCCTTACTCTCTACACGTACTTACTGTAATCAACGCTGATATAGAGTATAGTGCTACCACGTATTAGTGCTAAACCATACTTTGCCTTAGGATCTTTTGCATTCTCTTTTATCTCTGTACAGTCGCTCAACACGAGATTCATGGTATTATCACTATTCTCTAGTCGTCCAATGTACTCGCTCCCATCTTTTAGTTTAACCAGTACTATGTTGCCTCGGGCATCTCTTATGTGTTTAAGAGGACTAGGTGCTTTTGCGCTCACTTCAACTGATCCCTCGATACAGAGTTTCTTTTTCACACCTGTCATTTAGATTACAGATATTATCGTAATCATGTAGGAGAGGGTAAAAAGAATATAAAAATATAGCCTTAGAAACTCTGGGAAACAAGTTTTTAGCCTGCTCTTCAACCATGCTCTTCTCTATTCTGCGAAATCTATAATAATCTTGTTGCGTGCTAATTCTAACAACCTATTAGCCATATACTCTAGTACCTCTGCTATCACTGCCTGGTTATCATAGTTTTTGAGAATATCCTCTAGCTCCTCTCTACTCCTACGCTTTAATACCTCTGCTTCTTTGATCATTAATGGTATTGCCCTTACAATATTATCAACTATCGTTATATTTGCCGCGAGAGCTGTCCTAGAGAGCGGGTTAAGATCTATGGTTATAACCGTCTTACCCATTCTCCTCAAGGCTTCTGTCCTATCACCGTCTTCTAGAGGTACAAGAACCACATCTGCAATAAATATACCATTAGGGCTCACCCTCCTCCTATTACTATGTAGCTCAGGTATCCTAGCAGAAGCATCATCACCTACTCCCAAGACTTCTCGCGCACCATGCTCTACTAGTAATTTTGCAATAGCTTCTTCTCTCTCACGTGTGCGGTAAAACAAGTTCACCTCTATCTTCGCACCAATAGTGTCAGCTAGTTTTACTATTCCGTCGGGTACAAGGACAGCGGTATTACCATTTACTGATATAACGGGATGCTCGGCAAGTAGCATAGCAGCTACTGCTGCGCGCACTGCTTTCTTAGCCATAGGAGTAGTTTTTTCTCCTAGTAAGTAGTCAAAACACTCTCCTCTACCATGTGCTATAAGGCCTTGTAGAGCTACGATACCCTTATGATAGCCTTCTACAATCTTCTCTCTCTGTATAAGTGATTCGTAACGTGGATGGTCACGAGGTATGAAGAAGGCTTCTTCCCGATTCTTATCCATGGTGTTCTTCCGTGAAGTCTATGATTTATCTAAGCGTTTAATAAATCTGGCTATCTGTAGCTCTATGACTTTCTTCTTTATCTTCTCGGGCAGCTCTCTTGACGCCTCTACCATGTCATCTCTGTTCTCAAACACAGCTATTAGCACATTTTTCTTAACATAATAGCCTAGTAGAGAACCACGTCTCTTGTACTTTTCTAAGAAGCCTATCTCCTCCTCAAGCTTAGGATCAAGCATGCCAGTGGCTCTTGAAAACCATTGTGATATCCTAAGGAATTCTTCTAAGCAGGGATTATCAGTAAATTCTTTAAACGCCATCTTACCATACTTCAGGATCTTCTCCCTATAGATTCTCAGCATAGATGGTGTATCAATATCTCTCCTTATAACTACTCCGAGGACTGGGTAGGGTTTCTGGACAGGTATAGATAACACCTTCCCGAATCCCGGAGCACCAGGATGTACGCGTAGCTCAAGACCAGTTTCAGCCTCTAGTAATGCTATTACATCCCCCAAACCTGTTCTACACTTAACTTCAGATATGTGTGCATTCACGCTGTAAGAATCCGTGTTATTGCTTTTGATGCCGTTTTTGTATAGAGTGAAGGCTATAGAAATAGCAATTATAGCGCTTAAAGCAAAGCCTGCTCCTAGCGGTGCCATGCTCTCAATATGAAATATGTAGTCATCACGGACATCGTACATATTATTAAGCTTTTCGGCTACACATAGCGTAGTCTTCCTATTATTTACTACAACGTGTAGTCGTTGACCCTTCTCTTTCTTTATTCTAACTACACGAACTATGGCTCCCGGCTCTAGTAGCAGACCAGCACCAGTAGAACCAGTTAGTCTAGGATCACGGTGCTCGTGGATAACCCAGAACCCTGTGACGTGAAAAGGTAGTGTTAATGTTATCGCAGACATGGATACCTCAGCGTTTTAGCGTGTTTTCTCCCATCCCGGTTATCTCAAGTATTTCTCCTCAATATACTTTACAAAATACTCTGGATTCAACGACTCCCCAAAACTCTTTCTTAGCAAGTCTTTAGGAGGATACGTTGAGCCCCATTTATGTACCTTCTCTCTAAGCCATTCTCTGATAATACTAAACTTGCCTTCCAGTATGTTTTCCGTACTCAATACTTTCTCTTTAATAGCATAGTGTCTTATCTGGGCAGCTACTACGTTACCTATCGTATACGTTGGGAAATACCCCATATTAGTCAAGCTCCAATGAATATCCTGAAGCACTCCCTCACTATAATTTCTAGGCTTGATGCCGAGCAGTTCATCCATAGTCTTGTCCCAGTATTCGGGGAGATCTTCTACGCTTAGTTCTCCTGTTAGCATAAGCCTCTCAGCCTCGAATCTGAGATATATGTGGAAGTTATAAGTAACCTCATCCGCCTCTGTCCTAATCAAGCTAGGCTTTACTGTATTAAAGTATAGATAGATGTCATCTACATTGTACTTCCCAATAAAGTTAAGTCTCTTATGCAGTATCGGGTAGACGAGTTCTGAAAACTCCCTGGATCTCCCCACTATGTTCTCCCAGAACCTGCTCTGAGACTCGTGTATACCTAGTGATACGCCACCTGCGAGTGGTGTGGCCATAAGTCTCTCATCAATCTGTAGCTCGTAGAGTGCATGTCCGAACTCGTGTATTACTGAGAACATTGTCCGCTTGAAATCATAGCCTTCGTACCTAGTCGTTATCCTGACATCCCTTATTCCCATACTCATTGTGAATGGATGCGCCGAGGTATCCAGCCTTCCCCTATCCCATGGATACCCTAGTATATCCAGTATATCTTTATTAACTAGCTTCATCTGCTCAGCATCATAATAGATATTCTCTAACTCATGGCTCTGAGGAAAACGCTCTTCTTCTAAAATCTTATCAAGCGCTTTCTTTAAGAATGGTATCATTGTATCAAATATCTTCTCTACATCACTCGTTTTCATTCCTTCTTCGAATAAGTCTAGAAGAGCATCATAAGGATGATCATCATAACCAAGATGTTCTGCAACCTCTCTATTAAGTTTGACAATCTTGGATAAATACGGCTTAAATAACTCATAGTCATTCTTAATCTTAGCTTCTCTCCAAATGTGACGTGCTTTCTCGCCTATCATAGCAATTTCTCTGACTAGTCTTGGCGGGAGCCTTTTTGCAATCCTTATGTCTCTCTCAAGCACACGTATTACACCTTTCTCGTAATCATTGAGATTTTCCTGCTTAGACGCTTTTTCTACGAGATTTATAAACTCTGGTCTCAACAAGAGTTGCTGTGTTAAGACTGCTAGCTGGCCTGCGGCAATACTTCTCTCTTCCACGCCGTCGCGTGGCATGTATGTCTCGCTATCCCATGACATCAGGTTTTCTACGTGTTTAAGCGCCCATAAGACTCTATATTTCTCAATAATCTCTTTTACAAGATTATTAGTAAAGACGTCTCGTGTACTCATTTATGATAACGCCTCATAGATTAAGTAGAGAGATGCTTCTAATAACGTCGCCAACGTTTTCACAATTATCAGTTGCGGTCTCCAAGGTATCAACAATCTCTTTGCTCAGAACGCATTCTGCTATTGATGTCTTCTCGCACCATTTAAGCACTTTTTCTAACCCATGCATTCGTATGTCGTCAACCTCTTCCTCTATTCTCTCAACAGTATCAGCAAGTTCTAGTGATCGTGAGGGAGTAATATATAGCGTTTCTACGGCTCTGATAAGAACCTCGATTGCTTCAAGAATTTTGTTAATCATCTTCTCATATACCTCTACTATGTCACCTGGTACCCTGCCGGGCTCAACTAGTATTAATCTCCTGCTAGAAGCCTTCAAGTAATCAGCTATATCATCAGCTGATAACAAGAGCCTCACCAAGTCTTCTCTATCTATAGGATGGAATACTCCTCTCGAAAGCTCTGCTAGGATTTTCTTCTTTATATCATCTGCTTCACGCTCGGCTTTGAATACCCTCTGGTAATGTTCCATAGTATTCTCCTTATCGCCTCTGGCATGAGCATTTATCATATCTCTTAATGCTTCGGCAACGCTCAAGACCTTCTTTAAGTGCATAATACACATCTCGATAATTCTTCTCTGCTCTCTTCTGCCTATCCAGGTCCATGTAGCACCCATCTTAGCCGGGACCCCCATTATCGGGATTAAGGAAATAACCTGATATTATCCTAATAATTATCATGACTAGGAAATTAAATGTAGTGTCAAAGAGTATATAGCAAAACTAGCACCCGCAGCAACTGGTAGCGTGATTATCCATGACGCAACTATTATGCCTACGACCTTCCAGTCTACGCCTGATAAGCTTCTACTCCTTGCTATCCCTACACCTATAATTGAGGACACGCTAGCATGAGTCGTGGATATAGGCATACCATAATTCCATAACCACTTAGGTATAGTACTAAAACCCCATACTATTATCGCGTTTGTGAGCAAGGCAGCAGCTCCAGTCACATAGTCAAGCCTAGTTATTTTGTAACCCACAGTATTCACAACACGGTATCCCCATGTAAGAGCTCCTAACGCTATACCCACACTCCCGAGAGCAGCTAGGTAGCGCATTGTAGTGGCATCTGGTAAACCGTATAGTTTCGAAACTACTGTCACATACACACCGGTAGCATTGCCCACATCGTTTACGCCGAAAGCATAGGCTGAGGCTACTAATCCTATAATCATGATTTTCTTAAACAAGGGAGCTACTTTCTCCACGGATCTTCGCTGAGCTATATACCTTAGTATATTATACATAAGCATACTAAGAAGTATGGCTAGTAATGGGCTTACAACCCAGCTTGCCACGATCATTGTTACTACATGCCAGTTTATATACGTGTGCCCGTGGAAATAAGAGTATGCAAACCCTATCCCTATGACAGCGCCAACAGTACTATGCGTGGTTGATACAGGTAATCCTTTCCATGTAGAAAACGTTATCCATATACCAGCTATTAGGGAGGCTATGAGGGCTGCTAGGGGGTCAAGGTCTTTCACCACGCCTTTTCCTATAGTCTTCATAACCATGTATCCTTGCACAATAGCACCTATGGCAGCAAATACCGAGAATAATATCATGGCTTTCCGCAGGCTTAGAGCCCCAGAGCCCACGGCAGCATTAGTAGGGTTAGCTGAGTCGTTAGCGCCGAGATTCCACGCAATATACATTGCAACAGCTAGGCCCATCACCAGGTACAGAGAGGCATGATCAGACAATTCCCTCTCATTCCTCAGTCTTCTATCATCATTGTCTCTGGGAACCCATATCCTAGAACTCGATATAAAAATACTATTCTAATAGCTTTTAACAGTAAAAATTATGATGTATAATGTTTATCTCTTTTCTTTTACGGTGAAAACACATGGAAACAAGTCTTTGAATAACCACACTCGTGTCTTATCACTGGTAATACTATGCGAGACCACTAAGGTGTCTGGTTTACCAAACTCTGCTATTACTTGTCTACAAGCACCGCACGGCGGTATGGGTTCTGGATAATCTGTTACAATAATTATCCTCTCTATAACTCTATCACCACTTGTAACCATAGATGATATAGCACTTCTCTCAGCACATATAGTCATCCCATAACTAGCGTTCTCAACATTCACCCCACTATACGTTTTACCAGTATTACTCTCTACGATAGCAGAGACCCTTATACCAGAATAAGGAGCATACGAGTTTACTAATAATTTCTTAGCTTTTTCTATAAGGTCTTTAGCCATGCTTTTAACCTATATCCCTTGTTATACTACAACTATAACTATGTATAGTGTCGTCAAAGAAGAATTATGCTAACTTAGGGAGTGATTAAACAACATGATTTTTACTCTCATTTTTCTTAATTGCTGATAATATCTCGTAGAACGCGGCTATTTTCGCAGCATCCTCGATGGTCTCGGTTAAATCAAGCGCTTCAACAAGTGTTTTCCCCGTCACGACTATGCCATGGTTTTTCAAGAGAACCACGTTGACCTCAGGGTCTTTGAAAGCATTAGTAACCATGTTTGCTAGCTCAGGGCTTCCAGCTGGCGCATAGTCTACTATAGGCATCTTCTTTACACGAGCCCACGCACCAGCGACAACAAGTGGTATCGGTCTACCAAGAGATGCGTATAGTGTCGCGTAGGGCGAGTGTGTATGGAGAACAGCTCCTACATCAGGTCTGACACGGTATATTCCTAGGTGGAACCTTATTTCTTTAGATGGCTTTTTATCACCCTCTACAATGTTTCCTTCTAGATCAACTACTATGACATCCTCGATACTCATGTCTCTAAATGATACGCCAGACGCCTTTATTAACACGAGATCCTTACCGGGAAGCCTCATGCTCAAATTACCACTAGATCCTGGAACTAGGCCACGGTCATACGCTGCTCGCGCAATTCTTACTACTTCTTCCTTATACATCGTTATATCATTCATTATTCTCAAGCCTCTCAGAATTACAAGGCTGTTTGACCTAAATATAGCTTCTCAATGTTGTTTAAAACCAGTATCCACATATTTACAATACTAGGCCTGGGAGGAAGAAGACCTGATGAGCAAAGTATTAGCGTTTGATTTTGATGGCACACTAGTTGATAGCTATACATGTATACCAGAGATTTACAAGGAGATCGCTGTAAAGATCCTGGGTCTAGATACGGTTGTTGCAGAGGTTTTTTCCGAGGTAATGACAGGGCTTGAGGATATCAATGATTTTAGAGGCTTTTATAACAAGCGTGTATGGTGGGTCCATAGTCTTAGGTCTATGGGTATAGAATTCGATGAAGACACTATCATGGCTATGCATAAACTATACTGGAAGTTGAGAATAGAGAAGTCAAGAATACTTGAAGACGTACCCCCGGTTCTTGCTAAGCTTAGTGGAAAAGGCGTTCCAATGTATATTGTAGCTGAGGACGATGATTCACCGATAGGCAAGATTGCTAGGATAGCCAGAACCGGTCTTCAGAGATATTTTAAGGATACACTGTTAGTGGATAATGCTACTGGTTGGGTAGAGGTTTTCAACAAGATTATGATGAGAGAAAACGTCTCTGCCTCCGAGATAATATATGTCAATGACAAGCCTTCTAAACTATTAGAAGCATCTAGAGCTGGTGTTAAACCTGTGCTCAGACTATTCCAGGGACCACTAAGAATATCGTGGCAGACGGGTGGTAGAATTCCAGAGGAGTTATATGTTATAGGTTATTTAGATGAATTACTAAGTATATTGTGACTAGGGTGGGAGAGGCGTATGGAGTGGAGTGTGGAGGAGAAACCAGCTTATAGTGTGTTAAAAGTAGCGCTGAGCCCTGGGGAGAGCGTAGTAGCCGAGCCAGGAGCTTACATGATGCATAAGGGTAAGATCAAGGTAAAAACTGGTATGGGAGGAGGCTTTTTCAAAGCTATTGCTAGGTCACTCTTTGCCGGCGAGTCCGTGTTTTTAAACACGTTCATAGCTGAGGGTAAAGCCGAGGTATGGTTTGCTCCTAGGCTACCAGGCGATATAGCATACATACCTTTAAGTAATACTGAGATAGTGGTCCAGGATTCATCCTACCTAGCTCATCACGGCGACGTAGACGTGAGTATTGCATGGAGAGGGCTAAAAGGGATTTTTGCTGAAGGCCAACTAGTATGGCTTAAACTTAAGGGTGTTGGGGGAGCCTGGGTTAACAGCTACGGCGGGATAGTAGAAGTAGATCTTCCAGCAGGAGAGACGACGATCGTCGACAACTTCCACTTTGTCGCATTAAGCGGTGCTGCTAAGTGGAAGATAAAGAAATTCGGCGGAATAAAGAGCTTCCTACTTGGAGGAGAGGGGTTTGTCATAGAAGTAGAAGGGCCTGGCAGACTCTGGCTACAGACAAGGACATTGCTTGGACTAGCTGAGGCATTATCTAGGTACAAGTCTAAGTAGTGGAAGAAACTCTTAATTAATCTCTAATACTGTTTTTTAATAAATGAGTGATGAAGTTACGCACTCGCCGAGCCCGTGGAGGGTGTTGGCGAAGCCCTCTCCGCTGCTGATTAACGAGGTGTAGTTCTAGATTGTTTGATAGCATCGCACCAATATCACTACTTGCTAAGGGTGTAGCACATGTTGCTCGGAAGAAGAGTTTTGATTTTGCTTTGAGACTCATCAATGGCTCTGAGTGTAGTAGCGGGTTTATTACCAAGCTCTACAAGAATATAGAGGGCAAGGTGAGCTTATACATACATATACCCTTCTGCATTGCTCCTTGTAGATTTTGTTGTTTTGTACGCTTTCCTTATAAAGAGGACAAGTACTGGCTCTACATGAAGGCTCTTCAAGCCGAGATAGAGGAGACTAGGAGTAAGCTCGAGAGGACACGAGTAGAATCAGTGTATATTGGTGGAGGAACACCTAGTGTTAATGCTGAGGGGCTTGTCTGGCTACTAGATATTGTTAGGGAGAACTTCCCAGAAGCAAGTACTCTTACCGTAGAGATTAATCCTAGTGATGCTACTCCAGAGCTTCTACAAGCTATGCGTGAAACAGGTGTTAACAGGGTATCGATAGGAATACAAAGTCTGAGAACTAAAACTCTTAAGAGACTAGGTAGGAGGCAGAAAATAAGCGAGGCTGTCAGAGCTATAGCTATTGCAGCAAAAACGGGTTTTCCAACAATAAACGCTGATCTAATGTTCTCTGTACCAGGCCAGGATATAACCGAGGTCTTAGAGGACGCGTCTTATATCTTGAGGCTCGGGGCAAACCAGCTGACATTCTACCCGTTAATACCAGGAATAGGTGCTAAGAGAGAGCTTGTAGAGAGGATTCTTGGAAGCCTAGATTATACAAGTGATCTCAAGGCTTATAATGCTATAGAGAAGCATATGGAGAGAGAAGGCTTATCTCCTCTAACACCATGGTGTTATGCTAAAGGCAAGGCCCCGCTCGACGAGTACATTGTCGAGTACACGGACTACGTAGCTGTAGGTCTGAGTGGTATAGGCAAGGTTGGCTCGAGGGTCTATGTCAACACGTTTAATGTAAACAAGTATGTAAAGAAAGTCTTAGAAAGAGGCTTCTCATGCTCGAAAACCACGGTGTTAACAAGGTCAGAGGCCGTGGATTACGACTTATTTATGGAGGTCTTCGGGCTAAGACTTAGTATTGAACACTTTTTAACAACTTGGGGCGCGATAAGGGTACTACCTATACTACCCCTAATCAAGGTTCATAAAGGTATTATTGAACCAGCCTTTCTCGCCCGGTATCTTATACATGTTGCTATGCGTGAGTTCTTATCAGTACTTGCATGGATGAGGACAGAGGCGCTAGCTAGGAACATATAGTTATCATAAATTCTGAACAATCAAGGATTCTCAATAATGGAAAACAATATTATCATGCTTATTTTACAACATGTAACAAACATGCTAGGAGCTGATCATAGTTGAGAGCTGTTGAAGCCCGCCAGTTGACAAAAATATATCCTGGCGGCGTCAAAGGTGTTGATAACTTATCTTTTAGTGTAGAAGATGGTGAGATATATGGTCTTATAGGGCCTAATGGTAGTGGTAAGACAACTACTCTCAGAATACTAGCTACAATACTAAAACCTACTAGTGGTACTGCACAGATATACGGATACGATGTTATAAGAAATCCCCTGAGTGTTAGAAGACTCATATCATACCTACCAGAAGAAGCTGGTGCCTATAGGGATCTTAGAGGTATTGATTTCTTAAAATTCATTGTAGGATTAAGATATGAGGGTGTCGAGCAGGAGAAAATCGTTGAAGAAGCAGTTAAGTTATCCAAGCTAGGGGGTTTCTTGAAGAAACCCGTGAGGACTTATAGCAAGGGTATGAGGCGTGCACTAGCATTTGCAGCAGCACTAGCTATAAAGCCGCGACTAGCAATTCTCGACGAGCCCACTGCTGGGCTTGATGTTGAGCGTAGCCTAGAGATCCGCAACACTATTCTCAAATACAACAAGGAGTACGGTGTCACAGTACTCTTGAGTAGTCATAATATGCTAGAGGTAGAGTATCTCTGTACTCGTGTCGGCATCATATACCATGGTAGGATAATAGTGGAGGGCTATGTTGAGGACTTGAAGAGAGAATATGATGCGAGAAACCTTGAAGAGGTATTTATAAAAGCTGTGGAAGGGGTTAGGGCGCAATGAGTCTTAAAAAACTAATATGGAAAGAGCTATACTCGACGCTTAGAAACCCGCAGGTTCTTGTCGGAGTAATAATTGTCCCAGTAATGTTCTTTATAGTGGGTAATATAGCGTCTGTAGGGATAGAGCATGCCGCGAGAGAGGCTGTTACCATGAAGATACTCTTCGTAGATAATGATGCTACTAATCTAACACAACAACTAGTAAGTGCTCTCAGGCAGGTAAACCCTAATATTGTTGTACAGAGCGGTCTCGGTATCGAGGATATTAAGTCCCTGCTGGAAGATTATAAAGTCATAGTAGTTATACCACAAGGATTTACACAACAAGTACTCAGCTTGAGCCCGAGTAAACCCCCGTTGATAAATGTATACGTGTCACTGGATACTCTTACTCAAGCCATGACTGGTGGCCGTATGCAAGCAGCTGATGTCATGGGCAAGATGATAACAGAAGCTTTGAGAACCATAGTTTTATCCATGCATAACATTAGCCCAGAACTACTAGAGCGTATTCAGCCACGGATAAACACTACTGTAACCATAGGGACACTGAGCCTTAAATCATATGAGGCTAGTAGTCTAGCAAACATGTTCTTTAGCACCACGTTTGTAGCAATCATGGCAGCAGCCCTGGTTCTACAATACGGTGCTCTTAGCATGGCTCAGGAAAAAGAAGATAAGACTTTCGAGACGCTCCTCTCACAACCTGTCCCGAGGCTCTACATAGGCCTATCAAAAATGACGGGGGTAGTAGTATTAGCTCTCATAACCCTAGCATTATTTGCTGCATCATGGTATTATTACATTAATAAGATAATTACAACTAGTGCTGCTGTGAGCGGCGAGGAGTCTCCGGAGGCTTACTTATCCTTCTTATCATTCTTAAAGAACATTGTGGGTCTAAGCGGTATACTGGCACTTCTTGCCAACCTCTTCATAGTAATGATAGGAGCAGCACTCCTAGGTATAATACTAGGAGGGTTCGCGGCTGATACCCGTAGCGCAGGGATGCTAATAGGACCAGTATGGATACTAATTATTATGAGCGTAATAGCAGTAGAAATGATAGGTATTCCTGCTAGTCCTAGCGGGCAACTAGTTGTTGCAGCAACATTATTCCTAGGACCATTAGTATCTCTTAACAGCATCATACTTAACACAAGTATGGTAACCATGTCAACTATAATACTAAACCTCCTGGAAACAATAGCGTTAGCATATGTGCTGTCAAGGGTATTAAACTCCGAGATCATGATCATAGGTACAGGGCTCATGCGTAGACTCAGGACTAGGCAGGTTAGTGTTTAAGAAAGTATTTATCTATCTTTCTCTCTAAATAAGAGAGCAGGGTAGTAAGCCTTGATAAAAAATAAGTTGTTGATATTGGTCCTAATCACGCTATTATTGATAACACCGCTGACAGCTATAGCTCAGAACCAGCAGCCAGAGGTAACAATAAAGATTTACCGCGACAACTCTGTCCAGGTGGTCATTACTGGTACAGCTGAGAATATTGGTAATAGTAGTGGGGTAATCGATGCCTCGCTCACTATCAAGGACAAGGGATTCACTACTGAGGCTAGTGGCTCGATAAATCTACCAGAACCACCAGAGCAACCAGTAGATGTTACATTAGAGATTAGTAGTAGCTCTCATACAACACAAGATACCTCTACTTCGACAGCAGCTATCAAAGCACATGTAGAGACACAGCAACTAACACTTGATATAAACGTTAAAGAGTTAAAAGGAGAGGCAACTAGGCTGGATAGAAAAGCAACGATTTCTGGCATGATAGAGATCAGCGGCTCTGGCGAGCAGTATGCTGGAGTCATGATGATGCTAGGCTTCATAAATAAGGATGTACTAGAGCAGAACCTAGCCAAATCTGGTATAGACTGGGTAGAGATAAACAAGCTTGATAAGACTATAAGTAATGAGAAGGTGACCATAGAGTTCTCTATAACTATTAATGTAGAGAAGCTTGCAGAGTATCTTGAGAACCAGGAAGTCACTACTAAGGAGAACTACTTAGAGGTATACGATGAGAGCTTTATACCATCAGATTCCAGTGTCTCGTTAAAACTAAGCGTGAGCACCACCACTCTCAACTTCGAGTTCTCACTAGATACTACTATGAGTCCTACCGAGATACTAGAGCTTATAAAGAAGCTACAGATTCTTAGAACACCATCAGTGCCGACAAACATAACTATACCAGCAGCTGAGGAAGAGGAGGCCATGAAGATGATGAAGGAGTATGCAGGTTATCTAGCAGATACTTTTGAGCCGCTACCATCAAAAGCTAGTATAAGACTAGAGCTCTCACCAACCCAGACCATCTACACCGTGGTATCTCCAAAGATAAGAGCAAAAGGTGCAGAGACGCCTGCTGACACCCTGGCTGCATTAAAAGAAGCTGTGATAAAACTAGGCGATATAGCATCAAAATACGCGAAACCGGGAGAGGAGCCCCAGAAAGATATAGAGAAAGTACTTGGTGCTAGAGTCACGCTAGAGGCTGGTGAAGAGGGTATAAAGATCTCGCAAACACAGACAGAGTTTAGGAACGTGGACCAGGTAACAGTAGAGGTAGAGACCACTACAACGACTCCTGCTGGAGGCGGCGGGATAAGCAGTACGACGATGCTAGGCATAATTGTGGCAATAATAGCTATAGCAGTAATAGCTCTGGCATTAACTAGGAAATAACCTGGGGTTTAAAAAGATAAGACATTTTTCTCTCAATAGCTTTCTTATTGTTTTTCTTATATCATTATCTCCTAATACCGGGGCTTATCATAAGACACGAGTGGGGTTAGAAGCCATGTGTAGAATGCTGATATTCGCATCTACCCGGGGCTACAGAGAGCTTTTATCTACAGGTATAGAAGTGCTCGTTAAAGCATCGACCTCAGACCCGTACCTATCAGCAGTTAGTAAGGGTGTAGTGGATAAGCATGATGATGGCTGGGGCTACATACTAGTAGAGCTCAGCGGAGAACCCAGGATCAACTACTACAGGAGCGTGAAACCAGTATTCATGGACCAGGAGGCTGTTGACAAGCTCATAGAATATGTTAGAGAGACGAGTAGTCCCATACTAGGAGTAGTTCATTCAAGAAAAGCTGGTAGGAGAGAACCAGTAACGATAATTGATACTCATCCCTTCCACGCTATCACTAGTGATGGCTATGATTTATGGCTTGCACACAACGGTGGAGTTGACAAGGAGAACCTCGCACGCCTAGCTGGTATACATGGGCTTACTAGTAGGGCAGATTCTCTCGTACTCACAGAATTCATAGCATCTAGGGGATTAGATAATTTCAGAGAATCCCTTGGCATAGCAGTAGCTAATACATTATCAGCATTAAACCTGGGGATAATAGTGCTAGAGCCTGGTAATGCAAGACTTGTTACTACTAGTTATAGTTATTATACTTATAGCCCAGAGAACAATAAGGCTAGGTACGACTACTACAAACTATATATGTACAGGACTAAGGATCTCGTGTTATACATGTCGTCAACACTTGTCGACTACTATGGCTTCTTGAGAGGTACCGTGAGACAACTACCTAGAAACTATCTTGGTGAAGTAGTCATTAGCGGTAAAGTGATAGAGGTAACCAAGGGAGAGATCACTAGCTCTCGGTAAATCGAGTAAATGAATTTGTTTTAATAAGAGCTTGGTCCTAGAGATATGCGTGTGGTGGGTACTAGTTGTATGGCTGGCGTGGTAGGATAGGCGTTATACTCCCCTCCTCAAATACTACTATGGAGAACGAGTTATACGTGATGATGCCAGAAGGAGTATCAGTGCATTTTACACGTGTGAGGCTAGAGAATGTCGATAAAGAAAGCTTGTTATCAATGAGCCGTGAAGCTGTGAAAGCAGCTATGGATTTAGCAACAGCTAATGTTGATGTAATACTGTATGGTTGTACTTCTGGGTCTCTCATAGGTGGTGTTGGGTGGGAGAAGAACCTGGTAAAAGAGATATCTAAGGCTACAGGATCTAGAGTTATAACTACGGCTTCAGCTGTAGTCGAGGCTCTTAGAGAACTCGGGGTTTCTAAGATAGTTGTTGCTACGCCGTATACTGATGAGATTAACCGGTTAGAGAAAAAGTTTCTCGAAGATAATGGTTTCGAGGTTCTGAGAATCAAGGGGCTAGGCATCGTAGATAACATAACTATAGGAGCACAGCCCCCATGGATTAGTTACAAGCTTGCCCGCGAAGCATACTCTCCAGAAGCAGACGCTGTATTCATTAGTTGTACTAATTTCAGGAGTATAGAAGTCATAGAGTTACTTGAATATGATCTCGGCGTGCCCGTTATCTCAAGCAATACTGCTTCTGCATGGCTAGCATTAAAGAGTATAGGTGTACATGAGAGCATTGAGGGTTACGGTGTATTACTCTTCGAGCACCTCTAGTCCTAACTCGGTGAGAGGCTGATACAGGGTTATGAGAGAGATAAGTGTAGCAGTAGCTCAGTTTAGAATAAGGTATTGCGACATACATGGTAATATGACGTATGTTAGAAGACTAGTTGAGCAAGCATCTAGTCTTGGCTCGACAATAATTGTTTTGCCAGAGTTATGGGCTACAGGGTATTGTAGCGAGTTATTTAGAAGCATTAGTATAGAAGACACTACTAGGCTTATAGACGAGTTACGGGGTCTAAGCAAGGATTACAACATATACATTGTAGGATCCGTGCCCGAGAAGACCGAGGATGGATTATACAATACTGGGCACATCATAGGTCCTGAAAACAGCTGGTTCTACAGGAAAGCACATTTAATAAGACTTCTCGGGGAACATGAGTATTTCAAGCCTGGTAGCGAGGGAGTACTTGTAGCTAATACGCGTATAGGGAGGCTTGGCATAGCTATATGCTACGATATACGTTTCCCAGAGTATATCAGGCTGTATGCTCTCAGGAACGCAGAAATACTACTAGTGCCTGCCGAGTGGCCTCTTGAGAGGATAGAGCATTGGAGATTATTATTAAGAGCCAGAGCTATTGAAAACCAGTTTTATGTCCTCGCATCGAATACTATTGGTGATCATAAAGGAGTAGTGTATGGCGGTCACTCAGCCATAGTGGATCCCTGGGGCGAAGTAGTCCTGGAAGCAGGTAGTCGTAATGAGGCACTCCTAGTATCTATCCTGGATTTAGATAGAGTCTCTAGTATTAGGGATAAACTACCATTACTAAGTGATCGGCGCAGAGATTTATACCGTATACTTGATATAAGAGATGGTAAAAACTACTAGCCAGCAAACACCTGTCTTGGTGTATGTGCTGTGAGAAGAATAACTGTGATAGGGGGAGGAGTTGTTGGCCTTACATCCGCCTTATTCCTAGCACGCGAGGGGTTTAACGTAACCCTGGTTGAATCAGGCAGGCTCTTTAGTGGTGCTAGTGGTGCTAATTTAGGAATACTAAGCTATTCTCTAGGGTTAGTTGATGGCCTAGACCCGTCATTGCTGAGACGCGCGTTATCTACTCATAAGAAGCTTGCTGAAGAACTAGGACATAGTATTAAGGTCTCGGAAATAGTGGTCCCGCTTACTCAGGCAAAAGCTATCATAAGAGAGTTGACGAGAGGAATTGCGGCAGTATTCCGGGCTAAGTATGGTTTTAAACGCGTGGAGAAGCTGGGGTTGAGCCTAGTAGTTGATGACACGCTCCTAATAGATCCCTTGGAGTACAGGGATTCGCTAGTAAGGAGAATAGGCGAGCTTGGAGTGAATGTTATTGAGAATAACGGTGTGGAGAAACTTGTTGGTAGAGGCAGTAGGATTACTGAGGCTATCCTGAGTAATGGTAGTGTTATAGAATCAGACATATATGTTCTAGCAGCTGGTCCTTGGAGCGACGAGATACTAAGACCACAAGGTATCGAACTCGGTGTTGAGTCATTAAAAGGCTATACTATTCTTGCACGCGTGGACGAGAACATTGACAGAGTGATAGGGGTTGACCCTGTGTTCATGAGGCCTCATCAGCATAGAGATGATATTGTAATGATAGGTGGTTATAAGAAGCCGTCAGGGCTAGACCTGGAGATTGATGAGAAGGATATTGAGACAATGCTGGATACAGCTGTAAAAGTAGGTGTAAAACCCCTAGAGGTACTTGAGGTGAGAGTGGGTCTTAGACCTTGTCTTGAAGAACCAGTTACTAGGATTATCAAGTACGATAACTTGATAGTATCTACAGGCCACTGCCGCCACGGTATGCTGCTTGCCCCGCAAGCTGCTGATGAGATAGTAAGACTTGCTAGGAGTATGTAGAGGGCTTTTCTTGGTTCTCGAGAACACATATGTTTTTCTAGAAAGCCAGCACCTGCTAGTCCGCGTCCTCATTATAGGATTAGTACCAGCGGCTCTCACTAGTATTGGTGTAACTCCTATAATCTTTGGCGCACGGTTTGGAGAGAAGTTTAGTGATACAGGGATGGGGTTTGCTGCCGGAGTAATGCTTGTAGCATCATTTACAAGCCTGTTAATCCCAGCTATAGATCAGAGTAGTATCTGGCTTGCAGTACCGGGTTTTCTAGCAGGAGTTGCTCTTATCAAACTCATAGATACAGCTATACCGCATCTTCACTTCTTGGAGATAAGGACTAGCTGGGACGAGAATATTCATGGCGAGAAGCTGAGAAAAGCATGGCTGATGATGTTAGCAATGATAGTACATAATATTCCAGAGGGAATGGCTGTAGGGGCAGCAGCGTCTTATAGTGTGCGAGATGGTCTTGCCCTAGCAATAGCTATTGGCATACAAGATGTGCCTGAAGGCCTAGCTGTAGCCTTACCTATACTAGCCATGACAAGGAGTATGAGGAAAGCTGTTGGCGCTGGCGTTATAAGCGGGGTTGTTGAAGCTATTGCCGCTATGCTCCCGCCATTAATAATAACTTGGATACCATTAGCACTCCCATTATTAATGGCATTAGCAGCTGGTGCAATGATATATGTTGTAGTACATGAGATAAGCCCTGACATATACACGGGAGAGTATAAGGAGTGGGCATCCGCAGGCTTTATTGCTGGTTTTATAGTAATGCTGGTACTAGACTCTGTGTTTTAAGGGATTCATAGGAGTCAAGCTTTTAGGAGAACTCCTGGTATCGTGGTTCTTTTCTCAATAATTCTCGAGATTATAGTAGCAATAGCTGTCATGGCTAGGTATAGGAACGCTATTGTTATAAAGATCTCTACTGGTCTGAAATACCTCGAGTTAAAAGTTACTGCTACGCCGAATATCTCTTGGACACCAATGATAAATGCTAGTGAAGAGTACTTAATCATGTATATTAGCTCATTAGTGATGCCCGGCAGTGCTATTCTTAGTGCTTGTGGCAGAACTATATACGTTATCTCCTGCACCCTAGTCATGCCTAGAGCACGAGCAGCTAGTACTTGTCCTTTATCTACAGCATTTAGTGCTCCACGCACATACTCGGACTGGTAAGACCCGCTACATAGTACAAAACCTATGACAGCAGCCCAGAATGGTGAGAGATGTAAGCCTAGATCTGATAACCCGAAGAATAGTACGAGTAGTGTAACTACTAGTGGAAACCCTCTAAACAAGACCACTATGCTTGATGCAAGTAGTGAGACCACCTTGTTACCATAAACCCTTGCCACGCCTAGTCCTAGCCCTAGTAAGATGCTTAAAGGCATTGATAAGGCTAGGATCTTGAGAGTCATGATGAATCCATGTACTTCGGCTTCTATAAAAGAGCTCCAGAAACTACTCAAGTCTTCCTCACCAGCCCATATAGTCTCCCTATATTCTTGAAGAATCTCTTAGCAACCTCATGCCTGGGGTTAAACACTACATCCTCAGGAGCTCCTCTCTCAATTATCTCTCCACTATACATGAATAAGATCTCATCAGCAACTTCTAGTGCAAAACCTATCTCATGCGTAACAATAAGGCTTGTCACACCGTTTCTCGCAAGCTCTTTAATTACATCGAGAACCTCGCCAACTAGTTGAGGATCCAGAGCTGATGTTGGCTCATCATAAAGCATTACCACTGGGTCCATTGCTAATGCACGTGCTATAGCTACTCTCTGCTTCTGCCCACCACTCAATTGTGCTGGATACCGGCTCCACAAGTCCTTAGGAATATGTACAATTGTTAACGCCTCCTCAGCCTTTTTCCTAGCTTTCTCCTTCGGGTATTTCTTAACCTTCCTAAGCCCAATCATAACATTCTCCAGCACAGTCATGTGTGTGAATAAGTTGAATTCTTGGAAGACAAAACCTATCCTAGACCTAGCCTTATACAGGTCAACACCGGGACGCGTCAACTCAACATCCTCTAGCCATACCCTGCCCTTATCTGGTCTTACTAATAGGTTTAAGCATCTTAGCAGAGTACTTTTGCCAGCACCACTAGGCCCTGCAATAACTTTCGTCTCACCCCTCCTTAGTTCTAGCGATACTCCTTTGACAACGTAATCTCCTGTATCATATTTCTTCCACAGATCCTCCGCTCTTAAGACAACCCGGTCCCGCGTCATGTTTTCTCCGCACCTACGAGCCCCGGTACACTAATCCTGGCATAGATCTTATTGATGAAGCCCGTACCCATGTATGTAAGTACGAGAAACATGAGGCCTGCGAACAAGTATGGTAATAAGTGCACACCAGTGGATATAGCAATGTATTTTGCCCGGGTGAGTACTTCTACTACTCCAAGCGTAAAACATACTGCTGAGTCTTTCAGTATAATAGCATACTCGTTGCTCCAGCCAGGCAGGGCTATTCTCAAGGCTTGTGGTATCACGATATAGACTATTTCTTGCAGCCTAGTCATACCTAGTGCTCGGGCAGCCTGGATCTCCCCCCACTTAATAGCCGAGATAGCTCCACGGAAGATCTGGGATTGATAAGCACCGCTCCTCATACCTAGTACTAGCACGCTCGTGAACAAGGGGGAGGGATTCAGCCCTAGTAGTGGTAGAACTCCCCAGTGAAATAAGAATAATAAGACTAGTAAGGGTACTCCTCTAAAAAACCATACATATATTCTTAATACTGTCTCGACAATCCTGCCGCCATAGACTTCTCCCAAAGCTACTGGTAATCCTATGAGAAAACCAAGTGCTAGGCTCCCTGCTACTAATGCTAGTGTCCAGTAAAGCCCTTCAAGCATGTATGGTATATAGCTGATAACACTATACGTCATCATCAATAGCGCACCATCACTAGGCTAGTAGCAAGGCGTTATAGGGGGTCCAGCACGACTACATCGTGCTTGAGGCGTAGCTATTGTTATTTCTTTAAATCCCATTTCTCAAGCAACTGGTCCCATAACGGACTATTCATGAGTTCTTCGAGCGCCTTGTTTATGCTATCTCTGAGCCATTTATCCTCGGGCCTTGTAGCAATACCGTAGCCTACTGGAGCCCCAATTGTTGTTACTACTCTTAGTCTAGAAGCAGCGTCGGGGTGATTCTTTAAGTAAGGGTCTAAGAAGGCAGAATCAGTTATTACTGCTATTGCTCTCCCATTTAGTACTGCTTCTACTGCTGCTACATAAGAGTCTAGTGCCAGCTTCTTGAAATTATATCCTTCCTCTAATAACCTGTCAGCCCATTCTTCGGCTGTTGAGCCACGCTGGACAGCAATGTATTTTCCAGAGTTAAGTATCTCTTCAAAACCCATGTTGTTATTATTGGGAGTAACAAGCTCGTGCACGTAGAAATAGTATGGTATGCTAAACCATATCTTCTCTGATCTAGCAGCAGTAATACTCATACCTGACGCTATTACATCTATATCTCCCTTCTCGAGAGCTACTATTATTGTAGACCAGTCCCATGGCTTGAATACTATTTTCCAACCATATTTTGCCGCAATAGCCTTCATTACATCGATATCGAATCCTGCCGGGGTACCATTTGGTAATACGAATGTGAATGGCGGATAGTTAGCATCAAAGCCCATTACTATGGTTACCGTGCCATCTGCTGGTTTTTTACTGAATTTACCCATAGTGTAGAGGCACGTGGGAGGAGTGTTTTCCGTGGATTTTAGACCTAGGCTTACAGCTACTCCTACGAGTATTCCTACTACTAGTATAGCTAGTATTTTCACGAATTGCCCATTCATATCTCTTACCCACCTAGGTGGGTAAGAGAATAAACCCCTTATAAAGATTACGGAAAAATAAACCAAGAGGAACAAAGAAGATGAAAATCTACGAGATAGTAATCATAGATTCGAAAAACAGGCTACTTATACCATCTAAGATCAGAGACTTGCTAGGAATAAGAGAAGGCATGGCTCTCATGCTAATAGCTGATCCAGAGACAAGAGAGATAAAAATAATACCATTAGCTGATGCCCAGGCAAACGTCTACCAGATAATAATAACAATGGAGGATAAACCAGGAGCACTAGCAAGAGTAGCTCAGGTACTAGCACGCTACGACATAGACCTCTTATCAACAGAGTCTAGAACTATACGGAGAGGAGATACCGCAGTATGGACAATAATAGCTGATCTAGGAAAACAAGAGAAAATGCTAGATAAACTAGCTGAGGATCTGAGAAACCAGCCTATAGTTAAAAATGTCGAAATAGTCAAGATAAGAAGATAAAACAGCTAACAAAGGCGTTCCCCTAGCATAGTATTATCTAGTGAGGCGTCATAACTCATAGATATTACTAGTAGTGTGTTACCGCATCCTTACCTTGTGTTACGTAGTAGATTATGTATGGCATAGCTAGGTACATATACTTAATAACCCTGGTCTATTATTACTACTTGGGTGACTGGTTTGTCGGTTGTAGCGGTTGACAGGTATGGTAGGATAAGGATTCCTAAAAAACTATTAGAGAAAATTAAGTCTGACAGATTCATCATTTATCTCCGGAAAGACAAGATTATCCTGCAACCGCTGGTATCTAGGAGTTTTAG
>CAZCAU010000009.1:0-17042 GCA_964496855.1 uncultured Desulfurococcales archaeon | reverse complement strand
CGTAGAAGTAGATGTTCCGGGTAACGTGTTTAGAGATTATGATGAGCTTAAAAAACACATGCTTAAGAGGGGTTAGGATGCCTTGAGATTCATTGATGCATCCGTATTTCTCTACGCTATCCTAAAACCAAGGAGAGGCGTTACTCAAGATATCTTAGAACTCAAAGATAGTGCTAAGAAGATATTATTACGTATAGAGGAGGGCGAAGAAGTTGCTACAACAGTGGTACACTTATCAGAGGTTGCAAACATACTTGAGTCTCACGCATCTAAAACTATGTCAATAGAGTATGTTAAGACCATACTAGGTAAGCCTTCAATTCATGTCTATGACGCAAGTGTAGCAGATTACGGTGAAGCTATATTGAAAGCTGAAGAGTACATGATTGGAGTTAATGACGCACTAGCACTAGTGTACATGGAGAAGCTAGGGCTTCGCGAAATCTATAGTTTTGATAGCGATTTCGATAAAATTAAATGGGTGAAGAGAGTAACTAGGTGATTCTCTTTTAATACCATTGATATAGGGATGAGTAGGTATAAAACCTGGTGTTTATTAAGGATGTTTTCTCTGCATTTTAGGTTGAAACGGTAAGGGCGGAAAAGAGTAGTATACGGTGGGCTGGTAACAGTGGGTAATATCTACCTGATGTCTATTAAGCCGAAGTTTGCTTTCGAGATATTTTCTGGCAAGAAGAAGTACGAGTTAAGGAGATGGATAGGCGTACCGGTATCTCCTGGCAGTATAATAGTAGTCTATGTCTCAGGCAGCGTTAGGGCCATTATGGGAGAGTTCAAGGTGGGCAGAGTAATTGAGGGGGACGCTAAGTACCTGTGGCGGCAATTAATGGGTATACCAAATGCAGGGATAGATAAGGATGACTGGCCTTATATAAGAAATGCGCGCCGGGCACTTGCAATAGAAGTCTTAGACCCTGTACTCTACAAGCACCCTGTCAAGCTAGAGACTCTTCGAAGCATTTTCCCTGGTTTTAATCCTCCGCAGAGTTACTGGTTACTAGTCGAGGGTGATCCTGTCTTAGAACTCTTAATCAGGATTTTGCGTAGAAAGAGTGGTCTCGAGAAATAATTATTGTTATGGTCATTATACTGTTATCTTCTTCTTCTCTACCACCATTGGAGGCGGTGTATACTCGTAGTAGTTTTCTGCTACAACCATCCATAATTCTCTTTTTAATAGCTCTCTAACAGCTATACGTATAGCCTCGCTTCTCGTAGTAAACTTCCCTGCTTTGACCAGCTCGTCTAATCCTTCTAGATACATCTCTGGCATCTTGACTGTTACAAGCCTCAAGACTAGTACCCCCAATAGTAATGCTGTTATGTTACACCTAGTTTTTAAAATGGGGGAAATGATATTACCGGGGTGATACCTTAAAATACTTCTCTAAGCATAATGCAGTCGCCACCATGTCTCATGCTTTTTATCGATAGTGTTATAATTCTCTGCCGACATGTTAGTCCTACATGGTGGTAGCTTCTATGCCAGGTATCCACGAGACTATAGGTCCTGGTGATAAAGCCCCGGAGATAGTAAATGTCCTCATAGAGATACCCATGAATAGCTCTGTCAAGTACGAGTATGATAAAGAGAAGGAAGTACTATTTGTTGATAGATTCCTGTACACAGCAATGCATTATCCCTTCAACTACGGCTTTGTGCCAGGCACGCTTGAAGAAGATGGTGACCCGGTAGATGTCCTAGTCATAAGTCGTGAACCAGTATTGCCAGGCGCTATAATCGAAGCCAAGGTTATCGGCATGCTCATAATGGAGGACGAGGAGGGCCCAGACTCGAAGATAATTGCTGTGCCAAAGCCAAAACTTGACCCAGAGTACGGTAGTATAAATGATGTATCTGAGCTGCCAGAAGCTGTTAGAAACAAGATCAAGCACTTCTTTGAGCACTACAAGGAGCTTGAGCCAGGTAAATGGGTTAAGGTGAGAGACTGGAGGGGAGCTGAGGAAGCAAGGAAGAAAGTACGAGAAGCTATTGAGAGATATCGTTCGCAAGCTAAGAGCTGAGGATATCCTTTTTATTACCCCTAGTAATCATTTATGCCATAGCCTCTCCTAGAATATTTTAAAACCCTAGCTATTACTAGGAGAGCCTTGATAGTAGTTCTAAGAGGGATGATTCATGGAGAGGGAGAAGATAGTAGTATGCTCTGCATGGCCCTACGTGAACAATGTTCCTCATCTAGGCACGCTCATAGGCTCTATACTAAGTGCTGATGTATATGCTAGATATGCCAAGCTACGCGGGCATGACGTAGTGTACGTGACCGGTAGTGATGAGCATGGTACACCTATAGAAGTCGAGGCCAAGAAAAAGGGTGTCCAGCCAAAAGAGCTTACAGATAAAGTCCATGAATACGTGTCAAGGCTTTTCAGAGAATTCCATGTAGAGTTTAGCTTGTATACTAGGACCGAGAGCGAGGTACACAAAGAGTTTGTTAGAGAGTTCCTGATGAAGATATACGAGAACGGCTACATCTATGAACAAGAAGAAGTCTTGCCATACTGTCCTAACTGTAGTATTTTCCTACCGGACAGGTTTATTGAGGGGACATGCCCCTACTGTGGGTACGAGAAAGCACGTGGAGACCAGTGTGATAATTGTGGCAGACTCCTACACCCAACAGAGCTTGTGAACCCACACTGTGTATTCTGTGGCTCTAAGCCAGTGTACAAGAAGACGAAACACTGGTTCTTCGATTTACGGAAAGTAGAGTCTAGGGTTAGAGAATGGCTTGAGAAAAGCTCGTTAGCTGAGAATGTGAAAAAGTTTAGTCTCAACTGGGTCAAAGAAGGGTTAAGGCCTCGTAGCATAACACGTGATAATAAGTGGGGTATACCAGCACCATTCCCAGGCGCAGAAGGCAAGACCGTCTATGTGTGGTTCGACGCGCTACTAGGCTATATATCGGCTACTAAGGAGTACGGTCTCCTCAAAGGAGACAAGGAGTTGTGGAAAAAGTACTGGTTGGACAACAAGACTAAGACTATATACTTTATCGGGAAAGACAATATCCCGTTCCATGCTGTGATATTCCCTGCAATGCTTCTAGCTCATGGTGGTGGCTACGTACTGCCATGGCAGATACCGGCAACAGAGTACCTCTTGTTCGAGGAGGAGAAATTCAGTAAGAGCCGGGGCATAGGGGTCTGGATAGACGAGGCATTAGAGATACTACCAGCGGATTACTGGAGATTCGCGTTAGTCAGAATGAGGCCCGAGCATAGGGATTCTAACTTTACATGGAAAGAGTTCTACAGGATAGTTAATAGCGAGATGAATGATGATATAGGAAACCTAGTGCACAGGATACTGAGCTTCATATACAGGAGATATGATGGCGTAGTCCCGGAGCCATCAGATTACAAAGAGCCTGATAAAGAGATACTAGCCAAGATGAGGAATACACCGCTAGAAGTAGCGAGAGAAATGGATTCCTTTAGGCTCAAAACAGCCCTGGAGAAAATACTAGAACTAGCCAGGTCTGGTAACCAGTACTTGAACATAAAAGCACCATGGGATAAGATCAAGACCGAGCCTGGGGACGCTGCCACGACAATGTATATAGGAGTAAACCTATGCCGCGAACTAGCAATACTCCTTGAGCCATTCATCCCGGCATCAGCAGAGAAGTTATGGGAAATGATAAACCTTGATGGTAGCGTACACAAGACAGAATGGGATAATGCTGGAGAACTAGTAGTAAAGCCTGGCCATAAGATAAACAAGCCAGAGCCTTTATTCACAAAACTATCGGAAGACTTCCTCGATAAAATCGATAAGATACTAGAAGAAGCACGCAATAAGGCTCAGCAAAAAAGGCCAGACGTGCTAAGATAATGCTGGTCTACAGTATATTGATATTTACCCCTTCTTCTCCATACCCTGCCTAGCACTGCTACGAAGCTTATGTATCTCAACATCGTGGACCACCTGGTACCGGCGAGGCCCCACGGTCCTCACTATCCTTGAGAAGACTATCTTATACTCTATACCAGGGGTTTCTTCTAGTTTCTCAACTAGTGACACCCTAGTCTTCTCGATAGGGTCTTCTTCCTTGCCAGCCATTGTATGCATAAAAACATGTACATAGCCTGGCTTGCAAGGTCTCAGCGCCTTTATAGCGTAATCTAGATACTCTAGAGCTAGCTCTGGGTAAGCCATTATCACTCTATCACAGGTATCTAGTAGTTTTTCCTCGACAACTCTCGCTGCATCACCAAGTATTGGGACTACCTTGTCCTCCACCTTGTTCAACCTTATGTTTTCAACCATGTACTTGTAGGCATCAGGGTTTATATCAATACTATAGACTAGCCGGGGCTTGGCAAGCTTTGCTATTATTATCGAGTAGAGCCCTGCTCCTGCAAACATGTTTAGAACAACTTCTCCCTCCTTGACCAGGTTAGCAACTCTCTGATGCTCGTAGTTCAGCCTAGGAGACACGTATACTCTCCTTATATCGAGTTTGAATAAGCATCCATGCTCCTTGTATATAGTCTCGCTCCTCGGTTCCCCCGCGAGATGAGCATACTCTCTAAGCCTATAACTCCCCTCTACAGGGCTGCTTGCAAGCCACACGCTTTTTGCCTGCGGTATCTCGCGTAGAAGCTCTTCTGCTAATACACGTAGCTTCTCAACAGGGTAGTCAAAAGGCTTCCTAATAACTACTATGTCTCCTATAATCTCTACTCGCTTCCATATCCTCCCAGCATCCTCGTCTCCCAGCATCTCCTCAGCTATCTTCCTCAACAACGGCTTCCTTGATTCGTTTCTCAATACCAGCATGCCTCTAATAGTCTTCGTAGTAACCTTTTTAACCATAACACATAATAGAGCATTACTCTCCGGTGACTAGGAGAGCATGCCTAGGCAAGTACTAGTGACTTTCAAGATACCGGAAATGATGCTAGAGAACATTGATTTATTAGTGAAGAAGGGAGTTTTTAGATCTAGGAGCGAGGCCCTGAGATACGCTATAAGCCTCTTACTCAGAGAATACAATAGGAGAGGACAAGGATTTGCCGGAAAACCGCAGGGCAGAAACAACAACAGAGTTATCGCGTGAAGAACGTCTTGTCCTTAACTACTTCTTAGAAAACATTAGTGTTGGAGAAATAATTGCTATCAAGGATTTAAAAGCTATGTATGGCTTAGAGAACCCCGAGAGAATAATAGTACAGTTGATAACAAAAGGCTACCTAGTCCGCGGCGAGGGATGTTACACGCTTGCACCAGAGCTTAGACGCAAGATAACTAGTAAGAGAAGATTCTAGAAGGGTTTTGAGAAACATATTTTACCCCTTCTATGTAATGAAGAGGCTTGTACCACATAATCAATAGTAGAGGTGTAGTATTGTAATGGCTAAGATCGAGAAGATAATACTTGTTACTGCAAAACACCAGCCTACACACAAGTACTTCCTAGAAGTAGCAGAAGCCTTATCTAAAGAACTAGGTGTCGAGCTAGAAGTTGTCGAGGAAGACTATGTATTCCTAAACACTTATGGCGAGAAAGACGAGTTCGGAATGGCCTGGGCGCCACAACTCTTCGTAAAACTAGGCTCTGGAGAGATAAAACTAATACTATCCAGGATCCCCATGAATGAGCAACTACAACTAGATGCTGAGAAAGCCAAGAAAGAAGCTATGGAGAAGCTGAAAGAAATAACTAGTAGCTAAATACTACTTACAATAACTAGTAGCTCGTTCTTAAGATAAGCAATATTTTTGCAGCACGCTGAGCGTCGAGCTATTTTTATAATCTTTTACAACGATATCCCTGGATAAGGAAGACGGTGACGTCGGGCATTGTACAGCTACTACCCGTACAGAAGACCTAGCGTCCCGTATGTTCCTACACCACCAGAAGTTGTAAGAGCAATGCTTACACTTGCAAGAGCCTCTAGCGAGGACATACTCTACGATCTCGGCTGCGGGGATGGTAGAATACCATTAATAGCTGTTAAAGAATTTGGTGTAAAGAGAGCCTACTGTGTAGAGATTAGAGAAGACCTAGCCGAGCAAGCAAGAAAGAATATCGAGGAGCAAGGACTCGCTGATCGTATAGAGGTAGTTAATGACGATATGTTCAAGATACCAATTAATGATGCAACAATTGTAACACTATTCTTGTTGACAAGCGTTAATGAGATGCTTAGGCCAAAACTGGAGAAAGAGCTTAAGCCTGGAGCCAGAGTTGTGAGTCACGAGTTCCAGATGCCCGGGTGGCGTGCAAGCCGTGTCGAGACAGTTTATGATGGCCGTATAAGTCATACGCTATACTTGTACATAATCGGGGAACATGAGTTCTGAAGAATAACGTGTAGAAGCTTATCTCCTAGCAAGCTTGAGTATAGCTTCTATCCTGTCATGATGCTCTTTCTCGCTCTTTAACACAGCTTTTATAATATCTATTAATAGCTCCAGCATCGTTGATAATCTGGGTTCCTCAGTTTTCAAGTTCTGTAGTTCTACAATCATATCCGAATATAACCTAATACTATCTTTCTCGAACTCCAGGTACTTCTGAAGAGTATCATAGTATAAGCTTAGCTTAAAAGACGGCTCGTAATCTTCACGATACATTACTTTCTCATATAACGATAATAGCTCATCCATTATCCTGCATACGGACTCCCATAGCCTCATATGGACATAGGTATCAATAGCAATACTTACCAATGATTCTGATAATGCCTTACTACGTGCTTTCTTGAGAGCTTCACGATAAGCATTATAGCCTTTCTCCTCGTATTCTCTAGCAGTGTTAGATAAGGATCTTATCTTAGAAACTATTTTTCTAGGCTCGCTCAATATCACCAAACCCTTGTCTCTTAGTAGACGATCACTAATGTGTGTTATAAACATAATATTTAATTTTTGTAAATATATCAAGAGCATAGCTACTAGTTTCTCCATGGAGACTGCGGAATCTTTAATTATTTCCTCCATGGATATGACACTTGGGTGTGAATGAGGGATTAGTATGGCTGGTAAGGACAAGATCGTAGTATTAAAGAGCGTGCAAGGCAAAGTTGAGGAGAAGAAGATTATTGACGGCGATGTGTACGAGGTTGTCAGGGAGACTGCTAAGAAAGCTCTGGAAGAATGGGAGCCAGCTTTCAATGACTTCATCATTGTTAGAGACAAGTACGAGGTTACATTAAAGCTTCCCCTAAAACCGGGAGAGTTTGAAAAATACAGCAGGTTTGGGCTTAGGAAAGCTGGTAGTGACCAGGCTGTTTTTAGCGTACCGGTATTCCTGATAAGTTATGAGAACGAGTGGCGTGAAGATAATTATGTTGATAAAAAAGTATACTTGGTCTCTATCTATGTTAACGATGACATTTTAGGAGAAATGGAGGAATGGGTTGCTGAGGCCACTAAGATTTCTTAAGACAAGATACCTGTTCTTTACAATCCAAAATATGCTTCTAGCTTAGCTAGCCCAGCTATCTCGTCCCAGTCTACTCCTAGTGCTCTCAATAATTGCTCAAACGTGGTCTTCACGTGCTCTAGGTACTTCTCAGTATCAATTTCTTTCAACTTGGCTAGCTGAATAGGTTTTACACCAGTCTTGCCACGGGTCTTAACATAGATTATTACATCGCCTGGCTGTACATCGATGCCGGCCATTTTGAGTTGTAGAGCAGCTTTAACATGTTGTGGAGTGTTCTTCACATACTCGCTTAGTGGTTTTGACAGCATGACTCGGAAAGCGATCTCGTCAAGGCTTAAATCCTTGCTTCTCATCTTAGAGTATATCTCGTGAATCTTCTCTCTAACAGCATCCTTGATCTTAGGTATGTCTTCTGCTCTCTCTGCTTCTGCTACTAAGCTTATAGTTTCTGAGAATGCTTTCTTAAACAACTCTGGAGTATTCCTCTTCTTACCAGTCATGCCCTTGACTTCTATACCACCCTCTTTGTATACTCCTAGATAATTCTTCTTAAGCCCTGAGAATGCTACTAGCTTGTATTCCTTATCTTTCTCAATGTCTAGGTTAAACTCTTTTCTTATCTTCTCAATAAACTCGTCAAGCTTGTCCCGTGGAGGACTCCATAAGAACAAGGAGTCAGTGTCTCCATAAAGTACTATGAGACCAGATTTCTCGGCTAGCTCAATAGCTCTTCTAATAACATGTCTACCTATAGCAGTAACGCTCTCTGCTACTGGTGGTGCATAGAGGCTGAAAGCTTCTGAGCCGAAGACTCCATAGCTAGCATTTATGAATACTTTTAATGAAGCTTGGACAACCTTGTACCAGGACCGCTCCTCTTTGCTTAGATCAGGTGATGATGCCTTCTTCTTATATATTCCTACACGGATGTCTCTGAGGAGACCTGTTAATTGTGCTGTTATGCCTGGTATGCTCATACAGACTTTATGACCTACTTCTGGTATCTCTAGGTAGCGGTCTCCCGGGCATGTAGCAGGGTTTACTGTCTCGTAGCTCAGGTTCCAGTTCTTTATAATACTTGGATATAGGCTGGCAAAGTCTAGTACTACTACGTCAAAGAATACTCCCTGCGGGGGCTCAAGAACTATTGCTCCAGCATATTTCTTCCCCTTGATTACTGCCTCGCTCTTAGTAGAACCCTTTAGTGTTCTCAAGTCATCACTTACTGGTATCAGGTATCCCCTCCTCCTATGCTCCCAGTAGAACAAGCTCTTAATCCATGTTGACACAGTCTTCCTGGTAACATCTTCAAGACTCATACGACTTATACGCATGAGCAGCACTATGAGTTTCCATACAAGCTCGTCATCAAACATTGTAAGCTCTAGTGTGAGCTCAGCGTCTTGCAAGTTATACTCTATGAGCTTAGCAGGAGAAATATCAGCTATATGCTGTTCTAATACTACCTTACCCTTCCCGAGCAGTGCTTGAGATACAGCTTCTAGCGTGTACTCTTTATACCTTGACCCGAAAGCATAGTTTTGTATAGCCTTGTTTTTAAAGAACTGGTAGAGATCTACGTGTAAGCCATACTTGAGAGATATATAGTCTTGGCCTACTCTCAGGGGAATCTTTTCTCTCGGTATACCTAGTTTTAACGATCTATGATACAGGTATGGTAGATCGAAGTTATCACCGTTAAACGTCAGAATTAGTGGATAAGAAGCCATTATCTCAAACGCTCTCTCAACAAGACTTACCTCGTCATCAAACAACTCTACGAAAGAATTATCCTCTATCTCCTCATAAGACACGCCGGGCCTCTTCAAGACAAGTATTTTCCTCAAACCATCACTACTAGCAAAAGCTATGCTTATAATAGGATAACTAGCCCTGCCTGGATCAGGCATGCGGCCACGAGTAGGAGTATAAACCTCTATGTCAACAGCTATCCGGGGAACCCTGGGCGGCGGGTTCTCAAATAATGGGAGCCACTCAGCAGCCAGTCTCAGAGTTTCTTCTCTCTCGTCTTTTAACACCTTCTTTAGATTCTCTAATACCTCGTCCCCAGGCTTAGCATATGCTGGCTCTAAAACGCCTTTAACGACCCTGTACTTCAAGCCAGGTATAAGCTGGTTATCGTACACGTAATTATCATGATACTTTATATCAGCCTCCCACGCGCGTGGAACCAGGCTCCTCATACGCCTAACAGCTAGGGGGTCCTTAACAACTATTTTTGTCATCTTCTTCCATTTCAAGTGTAGTAGGTCGAATTTATCAACAGTCTCGAGATGATCAAAAGACTCGCTACCAACAATCTTGTGTATCTCACGTACCTTGTCAGGCTCTAAGTCTACAAGGAAGTATGGTTTATGACCAGTCTTATCATAGACTATGTACATGCAATTCTCATTATCATTATATAGATACGCTACAGCCTTACCCTGAGCACCATCATAACTTATCTTTAACAAGTAGCTGGGAGGAACATCCTCGGCATCAACTACCACGCGTAGCTTGTTATCCAGAGTACTCCTATAAGCCCCTAGTTTATCTAGTATACGTGTCTCAGAAGACTCGCTACTAGTACTAACGGCTTCTTGTACAGCTTCTTGCTTCACGCTCTTCACAATACTTGATATATCTATCTCCTCTACCCTGTCCCCAGGCTTGCTGCTCTCCTTCTCCCCCTCTACTTTTTTCCCTGTTTTCTCTAAATGCTCCTCCCTAGTACTCTCTTGTTTCTCTTTTTCTTTCACAGTACTTGTGTTAAAGAATCCTAGTAGATCTCGCTGACCAGGCTGTCGGAGCCTTCGCTTATTCCGCAATTCTCTGACACCACAAGTCTTAGTGTATTATTCTGGTGTTATAAAAAGCCCCTGTATAATAGTTTGGTGTGGGAATACCAATTAAACTCTCTGAGACTACCGTATCTCGTTATCTGTTATCCGATAATTATATAAAGAATAAGATCCAAGAAGAGGACTCTGGGGCCAGGAGACGTGAACCGCTTAGCAATCACAGCCGTAATCCTAGCACTAATAGTTGTTGCATCAATAGTTGTGTACACTAGTAGCCGCGGCGGCGAGATAAGAGTCCGTGCCACGACAACTACTAGTCTCTATGCTACCGGGTTGCTAGACTACTTGGCTGAGAAATTCTCCGAGAAGCATCATGGAGTAATATTAGAATTCATACCTGTAGGTAGCGGGGAGGCTTTGAGGAGGGCTGCTGGCGGCGATGCATGCATGGTTCTTGTGCATGCTCCTAGTCTTGAGAAGCAGTATATGTCTCAGGGGGTTATTGGGGAGAAGCATATCTTCGCGTACAACTACTTCATATTAGTTGGGCCAGCCAGCGACCCGGCTGGGGCCAGGGGTGCGGGTAGTGTCATCGAGGCATTTGAGAATATTTATCACGCTGGCTCTGAGGGTAAAGCCTTGTTTGTAAGCCGTGGAGATAATTCTGGTACTCATGTGAGAGAACTCATGATATGGTCGCGGACTGGTCTTGATCCTCATGGTAGAGAATGGTACTTGGAGACTGGTAGCGGGATGTCGAATACTCTTCTCGTTGCTAATGAGAAGAAAGCATATACTCTCAGCGATATAGGTACTTTCTTGAAGCTTAAGAAGGATGGCAGGCTACCGGATCTAGAGATACTCTATATGAATGGTACAGAGCTTATAAACGTGTATAGCGCGTACATGGTGTCTTCGTGTAGTGGTAGAGAAAAGAGTGTTGCCGAGGAATTCATAGAATTCATAACTAGTAGTGAGGGCCAGCAACTCATAGCTAGCTATGGTGTCGACAAGTATGGTCAAAGCTTGTTCTACCCAGCACAGGGCAAGCTAGAGTGGCTCGAAGAAGCTTGGCAGGAGCTCTCAACAGGCTAGTTTAGATCATACCCTACAACACTCATTCCCCCTAGCCTGGTGGTGTGTAATCCCTTGAGCGAGATACTAGGTATAGCGCTTAGAACACTATGGATATCCGGGACAGCCACACTACTAGCTTCCTCCTGGAGCCTACTACTAGCATACTACTTATCCAGGAACCCGGGTATTGCTAAGCCCCTAGTCTCAGTACTAGAGGGACTAGTAGGTGTCCCAACAGTTCTCGTAGGCCTAGTCCTCTACATGTTGCTTAGTAGTAAGGGTCCTCTCGGAGTCCTCGGCCTACTATACACTCCCTACGCGATCATACTCGGGCAAGCAGTATTAATAACACCCCTAGTCACGTCTGTGAGCTACAGGGTATTAAGCCGTGCCTGGAGCGATTATGGAGAACTGGCCCTGACACTCGGTGCATCCTCAAGCCAGGCAGCAACTATTGTTCTCAGAGAAGCATTACCCGGGGTCGTAGCAGCCGTTATCATGGGCTTCTCCCGTGCATCAGGCGAGCTAGGAGTAGCATTAATGATTGGAGGAAACATCCGCGGCTACACAAGAGTATTAACTACGGCTATAGCACTAGAAGTCTCACGCGGAGAATTCGAGTACGCAGTCATGCTTGGAGCAATACTAGTAGCAATAGTCTTAACAGTATCCCTAAGCCTCAGAGTACTAAGGGGGTTATACGAGTAATGATAAGACTGGTAAACACATGGTACAAGTACCCTGGCTCTAAGAACTGGGCGTTAAGAAACATAAATCTTGTACTCAGAGAAGACAAGGCATACGCAGTCATAGGTCCTAATGCTAGTGGTAAGACAACACTACTCAAGATAACAGCACTACTCTACAAGCCGGTTAGAGGAAGAGTAGAGGCATGGGGTAAAGACTACTGGAGTCTCTCCAGAGACGAGATGATAGAGCTGAGGAGAAGAATAGTCTATGTACACGAGAAACCAATACTACTAAGAGGAACAGTCCTCCACAACATAGCATACGGCTTAATACTCAGAGGACACGATAAGCAGGCAGCAGAGAAAAAAGCCTCGAGATTACTAGAAAAACTAGGCCTAGCAAGCCTGGCGACCAAGAAGAACAAGCAGTTATCAGCAGGAGAAGCACAACTAGTAGCAATACTAAGAGCCGTAGCACTAGAACCAAGAATACTAGTACTCGACGAGCCACTAGCACACCTAGACACAGCCAAGAGGAAAAAGATACTAGAACTACTAACCATACTAAAACAAACAGGAACAGGCATCATAATAGCAACACACGACTACTACATAGCAGAAACACTAACAGAAGAAACAATACAGCTAGAAAACGGCGAGATAACAACCATGGCACGAGAAATACCGTTAAAATCCTCTACACCATAATACTACACATAGAGGGCCCGTCGTCTAGCCAGGATAGGACGCCGGCCTGCGGAGCCGGTGGTCCGGGGTTCAAATCCCCGCGGGCCCGCCATAATTCTACAATTTTATCTAATGAACCTATTAGTAGGTAAAGAGCTCTCAGGAACTTAGGTCATTCAGTATATCGGTTCATTATGCCTAGACTTATAATTCATATCGCGTGAAGCCATTACAGCTTCAGCTACTATCCCTAGATGAATCAGCGGCTTCTTCGGCTATTGCAGGCTTCTGCTCAACGATGTCGATGATTTCTTACTCATCCTTAGGAGGTTCCAGAGGTGCAAGAGGTTTACCTGCTACAACCTCCCTCAGCTCTTCAGGCACGCTATGCGTCGAAAACTTACTCATGGTCTTTGCATCGAAATTAATACCTCTAAATAGCAAGGATCGGTTTCTTCTCCGCATCGACGATGAGCATCCTTAGCTTAAGTACAGTACCACCGGACAACTTAATGAACCCTGTTTCCTACTGCAGAGTGAACACCTAGCGGTAAGTACCGGATGCTTCGCCGAGGCAGCTGTAATACGGTGACCCTCACCTATAGCTCATCTATGGATCTTCGGAGCATTGTTATTAAGGCTTAAGAACCATAGAGATAGTAGGTGCTGTTGGGATGGCTAGGGTTATCCGTGTTCGCTACGAGAATGGTGTTTTGAAGCCTTTAGAGAAGCTGGATCTCAGAGAGGGTGAGGAGATCAACATTGTTGTTGTTAGGCGTAACCTATCTAAGTATCGTGGTGTGCTTGGTAAAGCTTCATATGAAGAATTGAGGGAACTTGAGGTTGAAGCGCATTACCAGCCATAGTCGTCTCAATACCACGTCACGGTATTCATAGATACGAACGTGTTCTATAACATCTTGTTTGAGACGGAGTATGCTGATGAGTCTCAACACCTGCTCGAGACCATACCGTATCCCGTAACATCGTATACTGTGGTCAACGAGTTCATCTTCGTTGTTGCTAGAAAAGCTGTGGAGAAGAGGTACGGTATACGCAACTACTACGAGTTTCGGAGAATAGTAACCGAGCGTGGATACATTGATATAAAAGAATACATAGACAAGGCTCTAGGCTTGCTAAAGGATTCGAATGTGAGGATAGTGGAGGATTACCACAGCCTAAGCGAGTGGCTAGAGATCATGAAGAACTACAAACTACTACCAAACGATGCGCTGATAACCCTCACATGCAAGCACTACGGTATAAACGTTATCGCAACCTTCGACGAAGACTTCAAGCGAGTTCCATGTCTAAAAGTGGTTCCTTAAACCACTATACAGTCGAATCACCTAGGGAAGAGCCTTACAGCATTATTGATTAATTGATTATACGTTAAACCCTTAGATATCTAGGTGGCTTTCTCGTACCAACAACTCGGCAATATAGACGAAACTTGAAATTCTTAGCCTTTATACTCATTGACACTACATCCATGCCAAGAGTGTAACAGCTTTGATCAGTAATGGCAACTTACTGAGTCTTATTATGACGTACTATATGGGCAAGGCATTGCTTAAGATTGTCCGAGCTAGATACGGAGGTTATGTTCAAAAATTATCTGGAGATAGATCCTAGAGAGCGATTACAGGGTGAAGTGTTGTTTCATGTTCTTATCAACTAGTAGCTTCGGTAGCAATCACCTCAATCTTTCTTATAGTCTCCGATGCATATTTCAGTGCCTCATACACTGCCTCCACGGGTATTCTATAATTCTCGGCGGCCTCTTCAACACTCCAATCATTTGCTAGTGCTTCTAGGATATCATCTACAGTCACACGAGTTCCTTTTACTGTGGGCCTACCTCCACGCCTGTCAGGAACAGCTTCAAGCCGCTTGTACCCAGGCAAAAGAACCACATTATTCACCTGCTATGAATATTTTGATAGCACATAATAATAACTATTCTCGACAATGAAATTCCTCTAGTCTTCATAGTACAGGTATAAACATGAGTAGTTTGCAGAGCTAGTGATTCACGAATTCAAACTCCGGTCTCACCAACCCCCTTTACTTATAGCTAAGATAGTGTACTTAGCTCTACTGCAATAGCAGTTAATAAACATACGTACTAGAGGTTTTAGGCTACGAGGGTGTTCTGAGGGGTCGATCCATTTTTATTCCCTGATATACTAGTTTTAGACCCGGGGGCTGAGTGTTATGAGGTCCCTTGCTCTACTAGTACTAATACTTGTCGTCAGCTTGCCTCTCATGGCTTTTCCCGTGTATTCTGGTAATAATGAGAGATACTACACGTATGTCTTGGTGAACGAGAACTATGAGAACGGCGTGCCAACTATTAATGAGAGCCTTGTCTTCAAGCTAGTAGCAGTTAATGAGACAGCGTATAAGGTTGTATTAGTGAAGTATAACGAGTCAAGCATGCTTGGGCGCTGGTTTAAGACGAGTATAGAGTCCTTACTAAATAGGACGGGCTGTGTAGTGGGTATAGACAGGTATCATGAGGTCATATGGCTTCCTAGTCCCGCTTCTTCTACTTTCTGGCTTCCGCCAAGCATGCTTAGAGAAGCCATGGAAGCTGTAGATATAGTGAATAATGATAAAGACAAGGTTTGCAGCCTCTTCGAGGAGAAGATGTCTTGTATGCGTTCATGTTATGAAGAATACAAAGACAATACTAGTGCAAGGAGCGGGTGCATAACTAATTGTATCAAGAAAGACCCCCTCTACACACTCCAATACGTGTTAGCAGGAAGCTTATCACCAGCAATGTACGGGCTCTCCGGCGTTATATGTCGTGGCCAAGCCCTGCATATCGAGATAAAATCGATAACAGGGAGACAAGAGTCTAACCTCTACGTGTTTGAGCTAGAAGCAGTACGAGAGCCAAGCTCAACTATCACTGTCAAAACAGTATATGGTAGTAATGGTTGGCTCATCTATTATACAGCAAGAGAAGTTAACAAAATGAAGAACCCCGAGGGTAAAGAAGTAGAGTACATAATTTCAAGCACTATCAAACTCGTAGATACTAATGACGACACGGTAGAAGCGGCTATGGAGAAAACTCATACTGGTAGCACTAGTAGCCCGCCAGAATTCCAGCCCCAATCACTATCAGTAAAGACAGAGGTCATAGTAGCTGCCGCAGGCTTGATCGGAGTAATAGCGGTAGTATTTGCTCTTAAAAAACTATTATAACATCTCTGATTGCCGCGAGTAACACTATGTCTTGCCCAAATAAATGGTCTCTAATCTCTCAGCTCTAGCTATACTGGCTAGTTTTTTATCTCCTGTCACAAACCTAGTGCTACTAGACTTAGCAGCTGATACTATCTGGAGAGCGTCTGCAACATAGATATGGTGCTTAAACACAAGCTTTACGGCTTCTCTAAGAATTAGAGGACTTACACCTATAACGATAATTCTCTGCAATCTAGCAAGTGTTTTCACTTCTCTCAACAAGTCTTTCAAAACTCTTTTTGCACTAATTCCAAGTCTTTTCTCATACTTATCAAATACGACTGCGGCTTCTGCTAAGTTCCAGTAGGAGAATGCAAGCATGCTGAGCCCACGGTACACTTTATTGAAAATATCATCAACTATGTTGCTACCGGTCTCTGTAACATATCTCTTAACTAGCGCGCTGGTGTCAAGATAATAGATTTTATCGCTCATATCCTAGCCCTCTTAAACGAGTATCTCTTAATTCTCTCACTGTCTTAGCAGCATCTGTGCCAGAAGGCCTTGACTTAGGTATCTCGTCCCCCGTGCTCGGCTCTAACACGCCTAGCCCGAGCTCATCTGCTAAAGCGTCAATCCACCTGGTTAGTACCAGGTACTCGAAATACTCCTCAACAATACTACTCACACTCCTCCCTTCTCTATAAGCAAGTAGTTTTACTTCTTCAAGAAGATCTTTATTTACACTTAGTGTAAGCTTCTTCTTGTTCGTTTCCTGCCACCTAGATACGTATATACGTGTACACGTATAAATCTTGTCCTTGTTACGAAACATAAGTCCCTAAACACTTTAATACTGACAAGCTCGCTATTCTATGTCGAATACCGCTCTCTAGGAAAATGCAAGCATAGATGGGAGGCAGAAACATTTGTGAGGGTAGTTTAGGGTTGTTTATGTCCTTTCGGGCTATGAGATATGCTGATGTTGTGTGTTTAAAACCTTATATGGTTTCAAGCCATAAATTAGTGGTTGCCCGTGCCCGTTAGCTTAGATAGTTTAGATACTCTGGGTACTTGATGTTATTTCGGGCACGGGTTCATCCCACCTTTCCTATCCCTCCTCCCCGCCTACGGCTCCA
>CAZCAU010000008.1:4145-44882 GCA_964496855.1 uncultured Desulfurococcales archaeon | reverse complement strand
GGTGGACCGGCCGGGATTTGAACCCGGGACCTCTCGGGTGCGAACCGAGTGCTCTTCCAGGCTGAGCTACCGGCCCACTTTTTCTAGTATTTACTCTAAGAAATACGGGAAAGGAGGAGAGTTATATTTCTATGGTCGGGGAGACCGGGCTATAACCCGCCTTCAGTACTTACGGCGGCATTTGGCTAAGCGGTCCTGAGCCGCTCTCACACGGGTACTCATAGAGCGGCTCCCTTGCTCCCTGGGGGCCGGCCGTTTCAACGCATCCACCATGATACTCCGCGGGTTACTGACCCCCTGTTGCCAGGGGGTCCTCACCGCATCATCGACATACCATGGTGGCCGTGTCGTTTCTGTGCCGTTGCCATGGGTCTCCCCATGCCCCGAGAGGGGCCCCAGACCCGTGGGAGGGCGGTGTTTCCTCAGGTTAAACCCCGTGAGCCGCCAGCCCGGTCTCCCCGATTATACTTAAATATTGTTTCACTTATTTAAGCATGTGTAAGCGTTAATTAAGGATATATTTAAAATACGCACAACCCTATAATGTTAACATGGTGGTCTAATAGAATGCCCATGGCTATAGTATTAATAAATACTGAAATTGGTGCTGAGGAGGAGGTGTTCAATCAGCTTTCACGCGTAGACAGTATAACGGAAGCATATATAGTGTACGGAGTATACGATATTGTTGCAAAGGTTGAGGCAGAAAATATGGATAAGCTGAAAGAAGTTATATCCGCGCATATAAGACGTCTACCGAAGGTAAGGAGCACTCTTACAATGATTGTTGTAGAGGGCAAGTCTTTCGAGAGATGAGTCTCCTGGTATTTTTGAGAAAATGATAAGAGTCGATATTGGTTTAGATAGCCTCGATACTCCTATAACTGGATGTACTACACATTTTGCGTTTTTTCTACTCTTACATATAAGAAAGAAGTACGGGGATAAAATAGAGCTCGTTGATTATCCTAATCTTGTAAGACTTAACCCTAATATTCCATGGAAGACTAGGGGGAACGCAGCTGTAGTTCTCAGAACTCGTATGAAAGAAGACATCGTCGAGGATGTTATTAAGGATACTTTATCACTTGCAGAAGCCTATGTCGGGGATCTCAAGAACTCTTCTGCTGGAATAGCCTTCTACATAGGTGATTCTTGGCAAAGCACTATTATCAGACAGCTCTATATACTGGCTTTGACAGATGTCGTAGACTACTCATTAATTAATGATTTAGAGAAAAAGAACCTGGTCATAGTTCCTGAAGAAGTGCATGGACATCAAGGGGTTATCGGTGCTGTTGCTGCTATGGGTGGATTAAGATGGGGTGATGATTACACATACGAGTTAATAGCTTATCGTTATGCAGAAAAGATATGTAGCAAGAGAATTGTTGACAAAGACAAAGTTAGGGAGATAGATGAAAAATACACATCTATATTTGCTAGTTATGATCCCTACGAAGACGAGATAGCTATAACACCCAGAGGATGCGACCCCGTACTCTACGGTATAAGAGGAGACGATCCAAAGGAGCTGGAAAAAGCAGCAGAAATTCTCAGAAGACATGGTGAAAACCCACTAGGATGGCTTATCTACAGAACCAATCAAGCTACTGATGCTCATCAAGAAAACCAATATCATCAACAACCATTGCCGTACAGAGTTATTTGGAAACCACTAGTGATCATTTCTACACCAAAAACGCTCCCCGGAGGACACATAGTATTAGAAGCAATAGGCAACATAGGAAGAAAATATCGCATCATGGTATATAGAGAAACAGGCATACTAAGAGACTACACGAGAATACTAAGACCCGGAGACAAGATACTTGCATATATGAGTGCAAAACCATCAAGCAATCACACGCTAATACTAAGCATCGAGAAACTATTCATCAAGAAAATAACAAGCACAACAAAGATAAGAAACCCTAAATGCCCCCAATGCGGCCACACAATGAAATCAAGAGGAAAAGAAAAAGGATACAAATGCCCTAAATGCGGATTTATCCTCCAAAAAGGTAGAAAAATAATAGAGATAACCGAAGATAGACTTCTACCATCAATCATAACACCAAACACAACCCGTATCAGACACCTAATAAAACCTGTAGAAAGAATAGCGGATAACCGAGGTAAGCTGCCTGGTTCTCCAGGTACACTTATGATGGAGTTAACCGGGGGGTTAACCACCCCTTAGTTTCTTTTGGAGACCACGAGAACCCCACCATATCTTTAGCTGGTGGAGATTCTATACTTCTGTATGATGTTAAGATGTCTACCCCTCGATTTCTTGTGGAAACTCTTTGTAATGTATCTTAATTTTAATGAAGTACAAATTGTTTGCATAAACCTAGACATTATAATGAATACTAAATATTTTGGCTATAATTGAATTTCCATTAAGTATAACTAGTATAGTTTTGTAGTAGAGCAGAGACATGCGTTACCAATTAGAATTAAATCATTCTCCACAGGAAGCAAGGGGGTAAGGAGCATGTTTCATTACTTTTCTCGAGATTTTGATGTTGATTTTTGCTGACCCCTCTGTTTCCTGTAGAGTGGGATTGTAAAATTATAAAGCGTGTACTTCTTCACTAAGTCTATCTTAGTTATTATTCCTTTTAGTGTATTGTTTTCTACTACCAGAACAGCTGGGTGTGATAGTAGTAACGATGCTATTTCATCTACATAAGTGTCTACCGAGACGGCTGGTAAAGGAGGATCCATTATTTTCTTTACCTCTACTCTATGTATGTACCTATAACTCTTCTTTCTTCTTCCTCCTAGTATGTACCTCAGTATCGTGCTCTCATGTATCGTGCCTACTACTCTTCTCTCTCTATCAACTACCGGTATCTGAGATATACCGTATTTATCCATAAGCTCTACAGCTTTTACTACTGGTTCACTTAAGTGAAGAGTGATCACAGGAGTATGCATTATATCTTTAGCTTTTAACTCTACAGATATTGACGAGATTAGTACATTGTATATTTTTCTCAAAGTGGAAAGTCTTGGATTTATATCTCCCTTCTCTATTCTAGCTATAAGAGTTTGGCTAACACCAGCTCTACTCGCTAATTCTCTCTGGCTAATACCAGCCTTCAGTCTCAGCAACCGCAGCTCTTCTGGTGTGGGTAGGTGTATCAATGTGAGATACCATCCTTGCTTTTAATTATGGTGTTTCTAAGATAAACTTTAATATCTTTTCATTTGAACAGTAAAACCGGGTCGCTACACCCTTGAGTATTTTTGAGATCCGTTTTCACGGTCGCGGCGGTCAAGGCGCAGTAACAGCGGCAAACCTTCTCGTTGGCGCCGCTGTTCTGGAGGGAAAATGGGGCCAGGCAATCCCAAGCTTTGGCGCCGAGCGCCGCGGAGCACCAGTAGTAGCATATGCTAGGATTAGCGATAAACCTGTAAAGAAGCATAGCAGAGTTCTAAACCCAGATGCGGTCGTTGTCTTAGACTCAGGCCTTATAGGAGCAATAGATATTGTTTCAGGGCTTAAGGATGGAGGAGTAATCATAGTTAACTCCCCAGTTAAACCCAGGATAAATACAATGAATAATTATAAGGTCTATTTTGTAGATGCTAACTCTATAGCAAGAGAACTGGGATTAGTCATTGCTGGATGGCCAGCTGTAAATACTGCAATGCTTGGCGCGCTCTCGAGAGCAACGGGAATCGTTGATGTAGAGAGTATTAAGAAGCATATAATGTCTTACTTCAAGGGAGCTATTGGTAAGAAAAACGCTCTAGCCGCTCTTAATGCTTATAACAATGTGAAAGATCCGTGATGAGGTGTGTTTTTCTATATGAGTAGTAAGGATGTAATTGTTGTGGAGAGAGAAGATATAAACCTACCAATATCACACCCGGGGGCCGGGGTAGCTGGGAAAACCGGTACATGGCGTACACAAAAACCAGTGTTTAATGAAGAGAAGTGCATCAAATGCCTGCTTTGCTGGCTCTTTTGTCCTGAAGGCACTATCATCAGGACTAGTGATGGTAAAATAACTATAGACTACGAGTATTGTAAAGGCTGTGGGATTTGTAGTAGAGAGTGCCCTACAAAAGCAATCATAATGGTTGAAGAACATGAAGGGTGATACACACATGATCGTAAAAACATTGACGGGTAACCATGCTGTTGCATGGGCTGTCAAATATGCTCGCGTAAAATTCGTAGCAGCATATCCAATAACACCGCAGACAACAATAGTAGAGAAGATAGCTGAGATGATAGAGTACGGGGAAATGGATGCCGAGATACTTAGAGTAGAGAGCGAACATTCTGCTCTTGCAGCAACACTCGGTGCCGCGGCAGCGGGTGTCAGATCATTTACTGCTACTTCGAGTCAAGGACTATTATACATGCATGAAATGGTATGGTGGGCAAGCGGGTCCAGGATACCAGTAGTAATGGCTGTAGCAACTAGAGCACTCGGCCCGCCATGGAATATTCATAACGAGCACTCCGATATCCAAGACCAGCGTGATACAGGTTGGATTATTGCAATGGCTGAAAACAACCAAGAAGTATTCGATCTTGTTCTACAAGCATTTAAGATAAGCGAGGACCCACGAGTATTTCTGCCTATGATGGTTGGTCTCGACGGATTCGTCCTGACGCATACCGTAGAACCCGTAGCTATGCCCGAACAAGCGAGAGTGGATGAGTGGCTCCCTCCCAGAAGACAGCCATACGTTATGGATCCAGAGTATAAGAACATAATAGGCAATGTTCTCTCCGACCTGGATTACATGAAGCTTAGGGAATCGATCCAAAAAGACATTATGAGAGCTAAGACTGTTATCAATGAAGTAGATAAGGAGTATGGTGAGCTATTTGGCAGGAGCTACGGAGGTTTAATCGAATGCTATAATTGTGAGAAAGCAGATTATATCCTTGTTACAATGGGCGCATGGTCCGGTGATGCCAAGGAAGCTGTTGATAAAGTACGAGGAAGAGGATATAATGCTGGGCTTGTAAGGATAAGATTCATACGTCCTTGGCCTCGCGAAGAGTTATACACGATACTATCTCGTACCAAAGGAGTTCTTGTGGTGGATAGGAGTATATCATTTGGGTTGCAGGGACACTTGTTTACAGATATTGCTGCAACAATAAGGAGTTCTAAAACTTCTCTAAGAGGAATAGTCACAGGCTTAGGAGGTTTTGATATAGGTGTCGAGGATTTCGAGAAAATGCTTCTAGAGTTCATACAAGATGTGGAAAAAGGAGGATTTGTAGATGATAATTTAACGATATGGTATCCTGAAAAGGTGATAAAATAATGGGCATAAAGTTAACAGATCTTCCTCCTAAACGATTTGGTATGCCTGGAAATGCTGCATGTCCTGGTTGTCCAGAGGCAATGGGTCTTAGGTTTCTTGAAATGGCGCTGGGAGACAAGGTGGTATTGTCTATACCTGCTAGCTGTAGTAGCATTATCCAAGGTGTAGGGTATAAGGCTGGCATTAGTCTTAGTACGTTTAACATAGCGTTTGGCGCAGCACCAGCCTTAGCTGCGGGCTTAGCTAAGGGATTCTCGATACGCGGGCGCTCTGACGTTCATGTGGTTGTCTGGGCTGGTGATGGTGCAACAGCTGATATAGGTTTTCAAAGCTTGAGTGGTGCTGCTGAGAGGAATGATAACATAATATACATATGTGTGGATAACGAGGCGTACATGAATACAGGAATTCAAAGAAGTAGTCTAACACCATACGGGGCATGGACTACGACAACATGGACTGGGAAGAAGGAGCATAAAAAGAATCTACCATTAATACTAATAGATCATGGTGTCCCATACGTTGCTACAGCTAGTATAGGTTATCCATTAGATTTCATAAATAAACTTAGGAAAGCAGCTGGGATTAAGGGCTTCAAGTACATACACCTGCATTCTCCATGTCCTGTAGGATGGAGATTTGATCCATCATTGACATCATATGTAGCAAAACTCGCTGTGCAAACAGGGATATGGCCTTTATTCGAGTATGAGAATGGGGTACTGAGAATAAGTCCTCCAAGCAAGCCATATATGGATAAGAAGAAGAGGAAACCGTTGAAAGAATACCTAATGATACAGGGCAGGTTTAAGCATTTGGGAGACGAGGATATCGAAGCTATAGAAGCATACGTAGATCTAGTGTGGCAACACTTACGGGCTCTGGAGAATAAAGATTCGTAAAGATATTGGATCTGATGAGATTGTAGGCTAAGCAGGGAAGATCTTGCTAAGTATTATTACAGCCAGGGAGAATACTATAGCAAATATTATTACTGCTGTTGGTGATAGCTTTACTCCTTCATCTAGCTCTTCATAGAATGATATCAATCCTGCAGCTGTTAACGGACCACGTGTCTTTACATCTTTCTTTTTCTTTACTCTAGGCATTTTCTAACCCCGCTACTGTAAACAAGTTTTTGAATAAGCAACATAAAAACTTTAGGCACGGTGTTATAAGGCTTGGAGTTATCCGAGTTGCAGGAACTCATAAGGAAGGAATTCTTTGAACGCGATAGTGCTAGAGGACTTTATGCCACGTTCGCATGGCTTGTAGAAGAAGTTGGCGAGCTAGCTGATGCATTGCTTAAGAACGATAAGGAACGTATAATGGAAGAAATAGCAGATGTTATAGCATGGACTCTCTCGATAGCTAACCTAGTTAACGTGTCTGCCGAGGAAGCTGTAAAGAAGAAATATGAGTACCTTTTTGACAAGATGAGTCTATAAGATGGACTTGATACTCTCTATAATCTCTGCTGCTTTTTCAAAATCTGTTTCAACAATAGTTCCTGTAACTATTATATGTGCGCCTGATTTAGCTAGTGTTCTTGCCTGTTCAGGGCTTCTTATTCCGCCTCCTACTATTATACGGATACCAGGCACGTATTTCCTCACAGCTTTAACCATTTCTGGCGATACAGTTCTAGGGGATCCCGATCCTGCCTCTAGGTATACATATTTCATGCCTAGGAATTTAGCTGCGAGAGAGTATGCTACAGCAAGATCTATGTTATCCCATGGGATAGGTGTTGCGTAACCTACATGCGAAGCCGTGCCTCCGTATCCAACTATAATGTATGCTGTTGGGAGGACCTCGAGACCATACTTAGCAATTATTGGTGCGGCCTGCATTTGAGCACCTATTATGTAATAAGGGTTATTTGAGTTAAGCAAGCTCATAAATAATATAGCATCTGCATACCTAGAGATACCCGAGATATTGCCTGGAAACAGGACTATTGGTATGTTGATAGCCTCACCGAGAGTCTTTATGATCTTATCTAAATGTGTTCCCGTTACGCCTATACTTCCACCTATTAATATAATATCGGTGCCAGCATCTGCTAGTCTACTTACGAGCTTGACTAGTCTGTTTACATCCTCTATTTTATCAGGATCAATTAGTGTGGCATGCAGGGTTGTATCCTTAGCCTTGTTATCAATATATTCAGCTACTCTCCCTCTCCACTTCATATTCTTCTACCTTTCTTATCTCAAAATTCAGACTGCCTTGTTCCATGAGATCAAGTATTCGCCCGTACACATCAACAGGTTGGAAGAACGGATGAATAGTTAATTCTGTATAGAATCCACAGCTTCCACACATAGCTTTTGCTATAGCTTCTTTTTCCTCAACTTTCTCAATGTTTATTGTCAGACTCTGCTTACCGCAATACGGGCATTGAAACACTTTTGGGATAGTCCTCTTTAGCCTAGGAATTATACGTTTTCTCTTTTTCCTTCTACCCATGATTCTCACACTAGATTTCTTGCTTTTAGGAGTCTTCTCAAAGTCGGAGAGTAGCCCTCAAGCAGGGCTTCCATTATCACGGTATAGATACTTTCTCTTAGGTCATTATAGTCAGATAAGTCAATAAAGCTATTGCTACTAATAGCATGCTCTAAACCTATTAGATGATAGCAGGCTTTCTTCTCTTTTCTCCCAATTACACGTATAAGAAAATCATTGCACGAGCAGTAGAGGTTTCTAATTATGATGTAATCACGTATTTTTCCCCGATACACCCATAGAGAATACCTATCATCTCTCGTCTTTAATACCCTTATATATCTCCTCAGCTTTAGTGCTTCTAATATTTTTGTGTTTCTAAGTGTAATGGTTTTTGCGGATCTATCTATATGCTTCTTAATACTGCTTATATCATCTAAGAAATCTCGAGCAAGGTGCGCTAATTCTTCTCCTTTTATATTCTCTTTCAACTACAAGGCCTCTCTTCTTATTAGACCCTATAATTATTATGTCTGCGTATCCTATGAAAATACCTGTTTCTATAATGCCAGGTATACTGGTTAGCATCTTTTCAACTTCTTCTATAGCCATGTTATCGATACCGGCAACATCTGCTATGATACCACCGTTATCAGTGACTACAGGTCCTCTCTTCTCTTTCCCTGTTCTAATCTTAGCGTTTATTCCTCTTTCTTTGAGTTCGTTGACAACAACATACATTGCTATAGGATGTACTTCTACCGGTATTCTATGTCTTCCCAGTCTTTCTACAATCTTTGTCTCGTCAACAATAAAGATGTTGTACAGGGAATTATATGCCAGTATTTTCTCTCTAGTTAATGCTCCTCCTCCACCTTTTATCATATTTCCTGCTTCATCTACCTCATCTGCCCCGTCTATGTATATATCTAGACATCCAGGCAGACTTAGAGATATGTTGGATAACCCTATTTCGTATAATTTCTCTAATGTTGCGTATGATGACACCACAATTATCTTATTAGAGAATGATGTAAGTAGTTCATCATCATTAGCTATAATCTCTATAAATTGTTCTACAGTGCTTCCTGTCCCTATGCCCACTATTTTTGCTTGTATTAGTCTCTTTCTTAGATCACTCTTAGCAACATGAGATGCTGCATTAATTTTCCCTAGCAGGGTATTGTCCATCAGGTTTATGCCTCATCTAATGCTTTAAGAGCTTTCTTAGCCATGTCCTCTATTACTGTCCTTGGATCCTTAGCCTTCATTATCGCAGAAGCCACTAGTACGCCCTGTGTTCCAAGCTTTATAGCTGCTTTTACATCATCTCCTGTGGATATGCCAGCGCCTGTGAGAATTATTACGTCTCTGTTGATACTCCTAATTTTTTCTACGGAATTTCTAACAACCTCTGGTTTTGCCCGCGACACAGGTATTCCTGTCCCTATCAGCTCGGGGGGTTCAACAGCCACTATATCTGGGCCTAGTGACGCAGCCGCCTTTGCGACATCAGGATTATCAGCACAGACTAGTGAATATAAACCTGCTTGACGTAGTAACTTTACAACTTTGTATATATCGGAGAGTATTAATTTATGCTCGCTATGGTTTACTATACTACCGCTTCCGCCTGCATCCTTTATTGCGTCTACAGTAATATATCCCGTGTGCCCCCCAGGCTCTATAGGGTCTACATGTTGACTAAACACGGGCATCTCTACTACTGATGCAATCCTACTTATCATGGTTGCTGGAGGCGCGATGATGATGGTTATTCCATACTCTTTTGATATAGCTTCCGCGTGTTTTGCTATATCTATTCCTTTCCTACCGATACTCGTTGGATAAGACTTATAGTTTATGACTATTATGGGTGTTTTCAGCATAGTTCTCAACTCTGCTAGCAAAGATGCTGTCCTCAACTCAAAAACATAGTGTATTAAAAAGATGTTTTGACGGTCTTTCTTCGATTTTTAAATACTAGCAGTCACTGAACTTTCTTGAATCTGTCCTTGAGTTTTTCGAGTACTTGGGGCAGTGTTGTGTACTCCATTTCCTCAGGTCCGAGCCTGTGTGGCATAAATGGCCCATGCCTTCTCATATACTCTGCTATGGTCTGTGCAAGTCGTCGTGTCTCATCATAGGCTGGATCATCGAATAGATCGGCAGGACCGATTAGTCTGCCATTTTTAATCTGGAATCCTAATGCAACTATCCTTGGTGGTCCATCAAACCGTGTGCACTTTGCATCCCTAATACCCACGGGCATTAGGGGCCCGTAATGGCTTCCACGCATCCATCCAGCCACGAGATGCGGAAATGCGAAAGCTTCTAGGATTTCTCCTACTGCTGGTAACCCATGCTGTGCTCTAACTATTGCTACTGGATCATCTTTTCCAACATATTTGCCGGCAATAAGATTTAGTCTTTCACTGCTAATCACGGCAGCAATTTCATTATCGCTTTTCCTGTAGACCCTCTTTATCACATATCTACCGGTTGTCCCTATTAATGCTAGTATATCGTAGCTTTCCTCCGGAGCATTGAGGAGCACTGATTTACTTTCTACAACATCTAGTATTTCGAAGACGAAACCATCATGCATTCTTGGGTCAATGACGAGTCCAGCAGTATTGAATGGGTCTGCAAATATCCTGTATAGTGGAAGATTAAATGCCCCGGGCTCTGTTTTATCAGCCATGAATATTATCACAGGCTCTGCTGGGCGCTCTACAAACTCCATCTCTGCAACTCCGGGACCTAGACCCCTTATATTACCACTAAATGCATCGCTGAGCAAATCTTGTCCAGCAGCATATAGTCCTAGCTCCTTGGCTACTTCAGTAGCCTTCTTAAATGCTTCCCATGCTACTCCATGTATCTCTGAATTATCAACACCCTTCCTATGAGTCATTATTAATTGGAGGTCGTCGCCTACATTTGTGACATAAAAGTCTATTAGAAGACCTTTTCTCTTTGCTTCTACAAGTACTCTGCTAGCAGCGGCTATAGTATCTGGATGTACAACGTGGTGTCCTGCTAGGCTACCTATATCAGCCTTGATAACACTAAGTGTAATTGTCTTATCTCCGGACGACATGATGTTGTATCACCCTTAATTCTATTGTGAGCGCAGATATTTTACTCTTTTAGTCTTCACCTCTTAGTGGAATATAATAGTACTCGCCGAGACGCTTTTGCAATCTATCCAAATAGCTGTCCTCCTTATTTACTCTCGGACGACCCGTGGTTGGGTCACGACGAAAGGTTATTCCTAGATCTTTAAGGAACAGGTTCATGCTCTCTCTCAGAGGCATAGGTTTAGAAGCGTGACCCGCTAACCCTGGCTGGCCTCTGAATATGATTATTCTATCGCTTATATAGTCTTGTATAGCAAGATCATGTTCTACTACAAATGCTACTACACCTCGTGTCTCTACTAGTCTTTTAATAGCCTTGGCGACACTCAATCTCTCTTCCACGTCAAGATATGCTGATGGTTCGTCGAAGAGGTAGATATCTGCTTCTCTTGCTAATGTCTCAGCTATTGCAAGTTTTTGTAGCTCCCCTCCACTTAGTTCTGAAGCTTTTCTATCAAACAGCCTATGCAACCTAAGTTTACGCACTATTTCTATGTACGCCCAACTACCAGGCATCACAGAACTGGGATTTGCACGTTTTAAAACATCTTGTACGCTTCCCTCATACCTCTCTGGATATATGTACTGCGGCTTGTAGCTTATCTTTAGATCTCTATTTGTTGCAAAAACGTTTTCTTCAAGCTCCAACTCTCCGGCTAGTATGCGGATAAACGTAGTCTTTCCTATACCATTTGGTCCTAGAAGACCTATAACCTCGCCTTTCCAGATTTCTCCATCACTAGCTTTTAGCATAAAACCGTTTATTTTCTTCTCGAAACTTCTCCACTTGAGATAGACTTCATCACTAACAGTTCTCTGATGCAGGCCCTGGGGATGGAATACTATGGGGTCTTTCCTTATTCTGAGATTTTCCGCAGGCAAATATCCTTCGAGGAAGTGGTTTATCCCTGCTCGTACTCCATAAAGTTTAGAGATTATGCCATAAACTCCCGGTTCTCCGTATATTATATGCACATTATCGGATAGGTAGTCAAGAATAGCTAGATCGTGCTCAATTACGAAGACGTAAGACGTACTTGGGGTGTATCTTCTTATCATTTTTGCTATACGCATTCTCTCCCTAACATCCAGATAACTACTTGGTTCATCATAGATATAGACATCCACGTCTTTAGAGATAACAGCTATTATGAGTAGTTTCTGTAGCTCTCCTCCGCTAAGAACCCTTATGTCTCGATCAAGTAGGTGACTCATCTCGAGTTCTTTCACTAATTCAAAAGCTATGCCTCGCTCATCGACTTTTAAAAGAAGATCTCTCACAGACCCCTTCACAAAACGAGGCACTAAGTTTACATATTGTATCTTGTGTGCGACTCTCAGCTTCTTTGTTGAAAGATCTTTAAAGTAATCATAGTACATAGTGCCCCTAAAATACTCAAGAACATCGTCCCAAGTAGTCTTCTTATCAGGATCTCCGAGATTAGGCATAAGCTCTCCAGCTATTATTCGTATAGAGGTTGTTTTTCCAGTACCGTTTCTACCTATTATTCCTACAACTTTCCCTTTAAGAGGCGTTGGCAACCCGTAAAGTTTGAAACCATTTATACCATATCTATGGACAGCTTTCTTCTCGTACTCGTCAGGCAGATTGACTATGCTTATTGCCTCATAAGGACATTTTCTAACACAGATTCCACAACCAATGCAGGTGTCTTCATAGATTATGGGTTTTTTCTCTCCCTGAGGGATTTCTATAGCTTTCTTACCCGTCCTATTGACAGGACAGAACCGTATACATTCCAGGCTACACTTGTTAGGTCTACATAAGTCTTCATCTATTACAGCTACTCTCACCAAAGAGCTACACCTCAGAGTTGTGGCGTCTTCGTCACTGTAGAATCTGTGCCGTCACCACTCATCATAGGTGTGCAGACATTATTCTAGCTATTGTATCATAACCTGTCCTGATATTTATAAGATAATATTAACCTTCTAAGATTTTTCGAAGAGATTTTTCAAAGGGTTTTCTTGCTATGCCTTTTTCTGTAATAATAGCTGTCACGTTCTCTGGAGGCGTTATGTCAAAGGCAGGATTATACACATCTATGTCGGGTAATGTTATACTAAGACGCCCCATAATGCTTCTTACTTCATCAGGGTTTCTCTCTTCAATAACTACCTCGTTTATACGACTTTTTGTATCAATCGTTGAAGTTGGTGCTGCAACATAGAAGGGTACTTGATGATGAACAGCTAATACCGATATCGTGTAGGTGCCTATCTTGTTAGCTACATGCCCTGATAAGAGTATTCTATCTGCACCCACCACGATTTTGCTAATAATGTTCTTACTCATGAGATAGCCTACCATGTTATCTGTTATTAGTGTAACAGGTATGCCGTCTTTCTTTAACTCCCATACTGTAAGCCTAGCACCTTGTAGCAAAGGCCTCGTCTCCGTAGCGATAACTCTTATATTTTTGCCGCTCATCCAGGCCTTTCTTATGACTCCAAGAGCTGTGCCAAATCCGCCTGTTGCTAAAGAACCAGCATTGCAGTGAGTTAGTATGGTGTCTCCGTCTTCTATAAGCTGGTTACCGTATTCTCCTATTTTCATGTTGGTTTCAATATCTTTTTCATGCAGTCTTATAGCATCTTTCACAATATTCTCTTTGATCTCTTGTAGACTTCTTCCTTCATTTATGTACTTTTCAAGCCTAGTCTTCATGTAGTCTAGTGCCCAGAACAAATTATATGCCGTGGGCCTAGTCGAACCAAGTACGCTTACGGCTTTCTCAGCTTCTTTCTTAAGTTCATCGTAAGAACTACATCTACAGTAATATACAGCTAACGCAAAACCGTAGGCTGCTGCTATGCCAATAGCTGGTGCTCCGCGGATCTCCATCTCCTTTATAGCTTGTGCTATTCTTTTATAATCAGTAGTTTCTCTATATGTTTCCTCCCATGGCAGAAGTCTTACGTCAAGCCAACGCACTTTCCCGTCTATCCACTCAATAGGCTTTATTAACTCCATGCCCCTAAACCTCACTATGCATTGTTTTAATACATTGAATTCTTATTAACTTCGCTTAGCAGTAGATTATAAAAGTATGCAAAGGGGACACAGCCTTTGCCGAAGATGCTACTTGAACCTTATGGCTTAGGAGTTTACGAAGTAATAGGCGATGAGAAGATAATTTCAAGAATGCTTGAAAAATCGCTATACGGGAAATCAGATGACGTGTTCCATGTAGATTATCTAGAAGTACTATATCATTTGTACAGGGGCGCAATAATCGTTAAAGAAGGCGACAAGCAGCTATCCTTTTACGATTTAGTAAGTATTCTCTCAAAGTATAACGAGAATATATGGGTTGTTTTTGAGGTATTCTTGGATATTAGGAGAAGAGGGCGTGTAGTGAAATCAGGTGTTTATGAATCTTCACTGATAGTACAGAAGGGTAATGATATCATAGAGTATCATATTATGGAGGAGAGCAAGTTAGTGAAAGTTTCTGAAATAGAGAGACTCGTGCTTTTTTCGAGAAAGAATAATAGAGAACCTGTTCTAGCTATTGTGGATCGAAATGGTAATTTAACCTATTACGCCGTGGAGAGGATAAGGCTTCCAAAGATATCCTAATCATTAAAACACTATGTAGAGGGGGACTACATGGTAAAATACGAGGTTATAAGGCCTCTGCGGGGTTTTAGGGATATTTTACCGCCAGAAAGCGAAGTCATGGCTGCACTTGTAGAGCTATTTAGAAAGATAGGTCATAGATACGGGTATGTCGAGATCATACCTCCTACTCTGGAGCATTTCGAGCTGTTTGCTATAAAATCAGGAGAGGAAATTAGAAAAAGCATGTTTGTATTCCAAGATAAGGCTGGTAGAGAAGTTGCACTAAGACCAGAGGTTACAGCAAGTATTGCGAGAGCGTATTCTAATAAGCTAGTTGCTGAACCTAAACCATTGAGGCTTATGTATATAGCAAATTGTTTTAGATACGAGGAGCCGCAACGTGACAGGTATAGAGAATTTTATCAGGCGGGAGCAGAGCTGTTAGGTTTAGAAGAGCCTCTCGGCGAGATAGAGATATTATCATTTCTAGTAGAATTTTACTCAGAAATAGGGCTTACAGAATACATAGGGTTAAAAATAGGCGATGCAGGTATACACAAGCTCATTATGGATTCTCTTGGCATACCTGAGAAGCCTCAGGAGCTTGTTCTCCACTATATGGATAAGAAGATGTACGATGAAGCGCTCAGTACTATGAGTGAGTATGCGAGGCTTGAAAAACCAGTAGAAGACGCGCTTAGGGGGTTATGGGCTCTTTCTCTGAAAAATACTGGTGAAGAATTTGTTGAGAAAAGCCAGATGGTTATTGATGAGTTAAACCTTCCTAAGGATGTAAGAGACCGCATAATGCAACGAGTAAATAACCTGGCTTATCTTGCTAAGATCTTGTCTCAGATATTCCCACAGAAGCGGATAGATATACAACTCGGCTTTGCTAGAGGACTCGCATACTATACTGGTGTAATATTTGAGGTACTAAATGTTGAAAGAGGAATAAGCATCGCGGGTGGTGGTCGCTACGACGAGCTTGTATCACTCTATTCTCCCTACAGCGTACCTGCTACGGGTTTTGCAATAGGCATTGATAGGACCATCTCTCTATACATTTCTAAAAAACCTATAGAGGAGATAAGAAAACGCTATATGCCTGAGATACTTCTAGTAGTATTGGGAAGAGAAAATATAGAGTACTCTCTTCCAATTCTTAAAGAGCTCCATACTAAAGGACTCCGCGTAGTGTTGAAGATAGAGAGCGAGAAGCATTTAAGAAGAGTATTAAATGAGGCAGTTAGTGCTGGCTATAACTACTTGTTGATAATTGGCGACAAGGAGAGGGATTCAAGAGTTATAAGTGTGAGAAATCTTAGACAACGCTCTCAAGAGGTTATCTCGATATCTAATCTCGACAAACTTGTTGATAAGCTCAAGACATAGGCGTGTAGACTACGCACTTGCCGGAAATTAAGCTTAATAGTGCCTAAGACTTTATTCACTAAAATGCAAAGGTGAGACAATATATGCCTATAAAGTTGGAGAGAATGGATAATTATATATGGCGTATACCTAAAGGATCATCTCCTTGTATGAGAGTTGATGCAATAATATTTGCTGATGAATATTTGCTTAAGAAGATGAACGAAGATAAAACACTAATCCAGGCATCAAATGTTGCCTGCCTACCTGGAATCCAGAGAGCAAGTTTTGTAATGCCCGACGGCCATCAAGGCTATGGATTCCCAATAGGCGGAGTTGCTGGTATGAGTATAGATGAGGATGGAGTCATAAGTCCAGGAGGAGTAGGCTACGATATAAATTGTGGAGTCAGACTGATCAGAACAGAACTTGACATATCTGATGTGAAGCCAAAGCTATCAAGCTTGGTAGAGACTCTTTATCGCAATATACCAAGCGGGCTTGGCAGTACAGGAAAACTCAGGCTAAGTATAGACGAGTTAAACAAAGTGCTTGATGAGGGCGTTATGTGGGCTATACAAAGAGGTTTTGGCTGGCCTGATGATCCAGAGCATATTGAGGAGAGAGGAAGCTGGCAAGAAGCAGATTCATCCAAAGTTAGTAGAAGAGCAAAACAACGCGGTGCACCAGAGGTGGGGACACTAGGTAGCGGTAACCACTTCCTAGAGATACAGGTTGTGGATAAGATCTACAACCCAAGCATTGCTAAGCAAATAGGAATAGATCATGAAGGACAAATAATGGTTATGGTACACACAGGTTCTAGGGGGCTAGGACACCAGGTTGCTAGCGATTACCTGTTAATTATGGAGAGAGCTATGAGAAAATATGGTATAAGGCCCCCCGATAGAGAGCTAGCATCTGTTCCCTGGAGTAGCAAAGAGGCTCAAGATTACTTCCATGCTATGGCTGCAGCGGCAAACTATGCGTGGACGAATAGACAGGTTATAACACATTGGACTAGAGAAAGCTTCAAACAAGTCTTCAACACGGATCCTGATAAACTCGGTATGCAAATAGTGTATGATGTTGCCCATAATATAGCCAAGATAGAAGAGCATGACGTTAATGGTAAAAGAATGAAACTAATAGTGCATAGAAAAGGTGCTACAAGAGCGTTTCCACCAGGTCATCCAGAGATACCGAAAGACCACCGTAGCGTAGGCCAGGTGGTACTGGTTCCTGGAAGCATGGGTAGCGAGAGCTATGTAATGATAGGAACAACAAGCGGTGCCTTAACATGGTACAGCGCACCCCACGGTGCTGGCAGATGGCTCTCAAGACATGCAGCTATAAGATCATTCCCTGTAAGCGTCGTACTCAGCGAGCTTAGTAGTAAAGGCATAGTCATAAGAGCAGCTAATAAGAGAGTGATATCAGAAGAAGCACCTAAAGCCTACAAGGATGTATCTAAAGTAGCTTTCGTTGCAGACAAAGTTGGAATAGCCAGGCTAGTGGCTAGGCTTAAACCTATAGGGGTAACCAAGGGATAATTCACAAAATAAAATTGATAATAAACATAAGAGCTAAAGCTATCGCTATGGATGGACTAATTATTTTTGACCCCCTTATAGCAAAAGCTGCAAAAACAGGTAAGAGTATTGCAAGCTCATAACCTGTTTTTTCTACGAGTATCCCTATAGAATCAAGAGACACAATATTGAAACTAGCTAGGCCACTATTTACTATTTTTGACAAGGATTGGTGAAGATAGCTGCTTGTTACCTTGTATAATAGTAGGAGAAAGCCTGGGACAAAAGCACTTGCATATTCCACCAGCTTTACCCGCGAACATACACTCTTTAGCATAGATGCTATGTGATCAAATGCTAATGCCAGGTTATCGAGTACTCCAGCGTATTGCCTCCCTACGCTACTAGAAGATGATAAACTAAACAATAAAAGAGACATAGGCTCATTTACGCGTTTTTTCAGTACAATAATAGAGGCATCATTTAGCGACAACCCGGCTTTCATAAGTGCTTTTAGTTCCCTGATGATTCTGGACAAGTAGCTCGGATACCTCTTTTCATCTATCATTAACAGAGCCCTATCCACGGGTATCCCTAGTTTAACTATCTCTGATAAGTCTTCTAAGAAACCAGGTATCTTGGAAATCGAGTCAAGATAATTATTGAAAATCCTTATATTCACAACACCTACAACAGTGAGCATGACTAATGCTGGTATCATAAAGTATACCTTGTAGTTCCAACCAAATGTTACCAGTAGTACTAGAGAAAGTAATGCTGAAGAGTTGAGTAAGAGGATATTCTTAGAATCTTTTAGCTGGATAAGTCTTGGGGCTGGTTGTACCATGTATAGTATCCCGGATGCTATAATCATTGCAAGAGGTATAAACAGTGTTAATATGCTCCACACAGCTGTTAAAAACGAGCCTGCTGCTAAAATTATCGAGATAAGCAGGACGAACTCCATTACAAATATACTTATGATAAAAGCCTCAATTATAGAAACTAGTATCCTACCATAATTCTGCCATTCACGTTCAAGATGTTCAAGAGAGGCTTTAACCTCCATTCTGATAAAATATCTCTTATCAAGCCCCATCTCATCTATTATCATAAGATTGCGTACTAGATTGGCTAAATCCTTAGAAGGCGTTACACGAAGCCAGGATTTTACGCCTAGGCTTACATCATTAGTCTTGGTAATGCTCATTCGTAAATTTGTTAATTCCCTAGAAATTGCTTTAAACAATGCTGGAACTCTGCCTGAAATAATGTGTGCAAACACATCTTCTTCACTACTTATAGAAGACAAGTATAGTACAAACAATGGGTATTCTCTAGATAAACGATGTCTGTGTTCGATGTTTGATAATCTGGCTAACACTCCTCGTATACGTGTACCTAGATTAGTTGTATTCTTGTCTGTTAAATACAAAGGAAGTAGTGAAAATATCATAGGTATCGCAAATTTTTTCACTAATACTATCGCCGCTATTACACCTAATAAAAACAAGATCACTGCAATCACCGCAGGCCCATGTAATTCTTGTAATATCTATCAATCAGCATTGCGAATTCTCTGTGATCCACCCGGCTTCTTTCCAAAATTTTCTCTAAGAATTCCTGTCTTCTCTTCAATTCCTCAAGGATAATGTTTCTACTCCACCCTTTAGATGCAGCAATTTGCTGTAGCCTGTAGCTGTTTTCATAGATACTGTCAGGAGAATCTGGCATGAATCTCTGTTCGACAGGATCCCACCTAAATACGGGGATTAGTTGATAGGCATCAGCAAGGGGTTTTATCTCAATTACTTCTACGACTTTTCTCTTAAGACTCAGACCCTGCTTTACTTGTTGCATTCGTGCTATTGTCCATATTAGTTGTATAAATGCTTGTTTAAGAGAAATAGGTTTTGACATTAACCTAACTAATGCTGAAGATACTGTATCAGCGTGAAAAGTGCATGCTGATCCCTGGCCTGTCGCCGCTGCTTGCGCCAATACTCGTGCTTCTCTACCTCTGACCTCGCCTATGACGATGTACTCTGCACGCCTGCGTAGTGCGAATTTTGCTATTGTTTCCAGATCTATATCGTAGTAGGAGGATTTATTGGCACCTAGAAATTCGTATCGTGTGACGAGCCTGTCCCACCGCTTATTAGCAAGAACAAGTTCAGGAGTATCTTCAATCGTTACTATCCTGTAGCTTGATGGAATTAGAGAAAGTATGGCTTGTAGAAGCGTGGTATTGTGCACAAATACACCATTAGCTTCGAAAACATTGGTAAAAGGTACTTCAATATCGTAGACATAACCTGAATATTCTTGTTCTCTCACATCTAAGATTCTAACCATACGGGGAGAAGATATACACATACAATGATTAGCACTCTTCTTGCATAAAAGTGTGATTAAATCTGGGTTACGTTGCAGGGTAGCTCTTATACATTTCTCTTCATCAAAGCTCGGCTCTAAACCAAGTAGTAGAAATGCATAGTAGGCTCTTCGCACATCCTCGGCGTTTCCGCTACAGAAATATACCACTTCTCTGCGCCTAGTAATGTTGCTACAGAAGTTACGCGGCATTATTTCCTCTATGCTAAGCCCTGTAGAGACTTCTTCACACTCATGGTACCTCCCTAATTTGCAAGAGAGCACGGGCACCTTATAACCTACAATACCAGCAGAAGGCTTGACTTTCTCAAACCTGTCTTTATTCTCATTATACACTATAAGAGAATGATCTTTAGTTAGCCTTATCTCTAAACCGTTTTCTAGTACCACCTTATATATTGGCTCATGAATTTTATGCCTTATTAGAAGACGCGGAGAAACCCATTGTACATATCCCTTTCTACTAAGAGATATAACCTCTATTTTCGATGAACAATTTTTAATATCTATAGCACGCATGGTGCCTATACTAATGACCTTAGCACATTTGTTCTCTAAGAATTCCCACAACTCTTTGAAACTCATGGCATGTATCTCATCATCTATTCTCAACAATAAGGTAGAATCAGCTGTAACTGATTTGCCGCTTGCCATCCCTCCTATTATGAATATAAAAGCAAAATTTTCTACTAGGAGCCAGAAGTAGCTAGCCATTAGTGGGCTAAGGGTCTCATTTTTTATCAAATCTATCATTGTTAAGGGTTTAGGCAGGAATTTTCTAATCACAAAACTGCTACCTTTTGGTGATACCTCGTTTAAGTAGGTAACAGCTATTCTATGTCCATTCTTGGTTATCCCCTCAGCAAGTGGTACTAGTCTGCTTAAATGACGTCCACTTTTTCTTGCAAGATTCATAACAAGCGTGTTAAGTTCCTCTTCACTAAGGATTATGTTTGAAGTTATCCATCCTATACCAACATCTCTATGAAATATAGAGACAGGCTCGCCAGGTCCTTCTGCTGCTATCTCCTCCACGTAGGGATCTTTCATTATGGGGTAAATTTTTCCATATCCCGATAACATCCTGTTGACAATATATTTTACTTCTTCAAGCCTATCCTTAGCTGTGTCGAATAACTTCCTCTTCTTAAGTACTTCAATTATCGCATAATCATCTATATTATCCAGGTAGAGAAGATCTAACAGTATACTGTACGCGACTTCTTTTGATTTATCCGAGATTTCTGGTTCTTTGACATAGTATCTAATATCTCCATCAATAGTTTTTACAAGACTTATCTCAGCAGCTTCTACATAGTATTTTTTCAATACCTCGTATGCTTCGTACTGACCATCTTCGAGTGTGTGAGAACTGGTGATTGCATATATGGGTTGTGAAAAAATATTTTTGCTATCGGGAGTGTTGCCTGCTGATGCAAGTAAGTTATTTTCTTGTTTCTCACCTCCTCTAAGCCTATTTATGAAAAAAATGATTTTTTTCATACGAATACAGCACCGTGGTATTGATACCTGCTACTGCCACAGGACTTTTGCAGCTGGTGTTTCTAGGATCTTGCCACCAGCATTGTATACGAGTACAGCATATTCTGGCATTCCTGTAATGTTTGTCCCTACCCATTTATCTCGTAAGTACGAACCAGATGCTAGTGTTTGGTTACCTAGACTTATTGTAGCTAACTCGTTCCCATCGATATCTAGTAATTTTATATTTACTAAGACTACTGACGTTGTACCTAGATTTCTTATTGTATAGTATATATTCACACTATCCCCTATCTTCTGTGCAGTAACAGATAGAGTTACTGTGTCAGCAGGGCTTAAGGAGCCCATGACATTATTGAAGTACTGATATAATAATAGGCCTCCTAGAATCCCAGCTGTTATTAGTATAGCTGTTGTTACTAATGGTGAGAGAGCTTTTTTTGCTCTGTAGTATCTTGTTTTTCTCAAGGCTATCTCCGAGATAAGAATAAGAGAGAATGATGAGAATGCATTTTCATTATTGCTAAATTTTTATTCAGAGTCTGGGGGTGAACCGAAAGTATGCATGGGAAGCATCTCGGAAAAGTTGTTGATATGGAACCAGATGAAGTAAGTTCTCTTAAAGACCTTATACCTATGTATAAGAAAATCTATGGTTTTATGGCTTCGCATCTGGTGAGGGCGTATGATATTCTAGTAGAGGCTCTTGAGAAGGCTGATGTATTATTTCTTTCATTTACAGGAAACTTGATAGCCACGGGGCTTAGAGGGGCAATTAGGTGGCTTGTAGAGAGGAGATTTTTTGATGTAGTTATAACCACTTGTGGAGCTTTAGACCATGATATAGCAAGGTCTTATAGAGACTATTATGGTGGCTTCTTTGAAGCAGATGATAGAGAATTGCATGAGAAGGGTATACATAGGCTTGGCAACATCTTTGTGCCCGTGGAGAGTTATGGTAGAGCTATAGAGGATTTTGTTAAAAAACTGCTCTTGAGCCTAAAGATTGATTATCCTGGCAAAACTGTCTGGGCACCATCAGAATTAGTGTATCATGCGGGGCGTTTGCTAGAAGACGAGAAGTCTGTAATCAGGAAGGCGTATGAGAACAATATCCCCATATTTGTGCCCGGGATAGCTGATGGTGCTTTTGGCTCGTCACTAATGTTCTTATCACATATCAACAACATAAAGGTTGATGTTATAAGTGATTTGAAAAAACTTGCTGATATAGCCTTTAACTCTAAAACTACAGCAGCCTTGATAATTGGTGGTGGCATAAGCAAACACCATACATTATGGTGGAATCAATTCAAAGATGGGCTTGATTACGCGGTATATATAACAACAGCTGTGGAGTACGATGGCAGCCTGAGTGGAGCACATCCGCGAGAAGCTATAAGCTGGGGGAAAATAAGCACAAAAGCAAAAAGTGTAGTTGTGTATGCGGATGCAACACTAGTTCTCCCATTATTAGTCCTCTTTCTAAAAGAGGCAGGGATAAGCAGAAGGCATTGAGGCATCATATTTAAAAGCTCTACTACTTTTTAGCTGTAGTAGTAAAAGAATTGGTATAATGGGGTACTCAGAATACTTTCGGTTGACTATAGATTTTTAATGAGCAAAGTCATAATTATTCCCTAAAGAGGGTGCTGAGATGCAGACCCAAGAGTTCAGAGGACTAAGTCCTGCGGAATTCTTTTACAGAAACAGAGAGATCGCGGGATTTTCAAACCCAGCTAGAGCTCTATACCAAACAGTGCGTGAGTTTGTTGAAAACTCGCTTGACGCAGCTGATATGCATGGGATTCTTCCCTCTGTAGGCGTATACATAACAAGAGCTGAAGAAAACGTCTACACAGTTACTGTTGAAGATAATGGTATAGGAGTACCGCCCCAGTACATCCCTCAGGCTTTTGGCCAGGTTCTCTTTAGCTCTAAATACAAGCTTAGACAAAGTCGTGGAATGTTCGGTCTTGGCGCAAAAATGGCGATACTCTACGGACAGATAACAACTGGTAGACCAGTAGAAGTATATTCTTCTCCAGTAAATTCTAACAAGATATACTACTTTAAACTTAGTATTGATATAAAGAACAACAAGCCCATTATTCTTGAGCAAAAAATATGGAGAAAAAGTAGCCGGTGGCATGGAACAATAATCTCTGTAACACTGGCAGGAGACTGGAGCAGAGCTAAAGCTAAGATTTACGAGTATATAAGAAGAACAGCTGTAATAGCACCGTACGCTGAGATCTTATTTAGAGACCCAGATAACAATGTATTCTATTACCCTCGTTCAATAAACGTAGTTCCACGCCCACCTAAGGAAGTAAAGCCGCACCCTAAAGGTATTGATCTTGAGTACTTAAAGATGTTAATAAACGCGACTGATAGAAAGTTATCTCTCAGAGAATTCTTGATAAAATCTTTTCAAAGTATAGGAGAAAAGACCGCTGATGCTTTTCTCGAATTTGCCGGGTTTAATCCTAATACTAGTATTGGTAAATTGACGTCAAAAGATATAGAACGTTTATTAAAGTACCTACAAGAATATGATAAATTCAAACCGCCTAGAGCAGACGCACTATCTCCTCTTGGACCAGAAGTTATAGAAGCTGGTCTTAAACGCTTTTTTGAACCAGACTTCGTAAAAGCAATTACTAGGAGACCATCATCTTATCAAGGCCACCCCTTCATAGTAGAAATAGGTATTGCTTATGGTGGTAGGATACCTGCTAGCAGTGAGCCCATACTCTTAAGGTATGCTAATAAAATACCACTATTATACGATGAGAAAACCGATGTTGCATGGAAGATCATTGATCCACGCCGATTCGACTGGAGAAATTACAAAGTAGAGTTTCCAGCTCCTCTTGTGGTATTTGTTCACATATGCAGCACTAAGATACCATATAAAGGAGTCGGCAAGGAAAGTATAGCAGAAATACCCGAGATAGAATACGAGATTAGAAATGGTTTAAGAGAAGTTGCTAGAAGCCTCAGATCATATTTAACAGGTGTAGAAAAAGAGAGAGAATTAGAGCGTAAGATAATTACCCTTCTCCGTTACGTACCTGAAATAGCAAGGGGATTGTCTCTCCTCGCTAAGCATCCTGAGCATACAGATAAAGCTCCTCCTCAAGAACTTATTGAGGACAAGTTACTGTCTATTATAAGGGAAAAGCTGTCTCTTCCTCGTATAACTAGACAATTGTTAGAAAAGATAGTGCTACCCGAGTAGGGGGAGGGGTGACGTAGGCCATGAGTAGCAAGGTGGATATGAAGGCGAGACGTAGAGCAGCGCTGATTATACATAAGACATTCAAGAAAATACTTTCTCAACTCGACTCAGGCCAACCGCCGCATATGATAATTCCGAAGAGAACACTTGCAAACACCATATACGATTCTAAGAGAAAACTCCTATTGCTAGGCAGCGGCACATTACGAAGAGATTTCTTAGATCTCCACGAGTCAAAGAAGTTTATGCAAACAATATTGATGGCAAGCATAGTGTATGATGCATTACTTAATAACGAGTATCCCACAATAAGAGATCTATACTACAGGGGTAAGCACACAATAAGATTTCGCGATCTAGGAGGCAGAATAAAGGAAGAGAATACATGGGACGAACAAAAAGAGTCTGATGCCGTTATAAGAGATTTAGAAGTATTCACTGGATTACTGCGAGAGGAAATGCTGATACTGAGTAAGGAGAAAGGCAAAGTGGTAGGCAAAATGAAGATTAGAAGCGGCGATGACATCATAGATCTAAGCAAACTAGGTCATGGGGCATACGCTATAGAGCCCACGCCAGACTTCATTGACTTCATAGATGTAGATGCAGAATTCGTACTTGTAGTGGAGAAAGATGCTGTTTTCCAGCAATTACACCGCATAGGCTTCTGGAAAAAGTATAGAGCAATCCTTATAACAAGCGCTGGACAACCTGATAGAGCTACACGTAGGTTCATAAGACGCCTCAACACGGAGCTCAAGCTTCCTGTATATATTCTAACAGATGCTGACCCCTACGGATGGTACATATACAGTGTATTCAGAATAGGATCCATCACATTATCATACGAGAGCGAACGTTTAGCCACCCCCGAAGCTAGGTTCCTAGGCGTTAGCATGACGGATGTATTCGGTTATAAGGATAAGAAACCATACCTAAGCGAGAAAGAACGTAGAAACTATATTATCAGAGCGAAAGATGCCGATATAAAGAGAGCGAAAGAATTAATGGAATACGAGTGGTTCAAAACTAAGGCGTGGACTAGAGAGTTAAAAATCTTCCTTGAAAAGAAGGCTAAATTAGAGATAGAAGCATTAGCAAGTAAAGGATTGTTCTTCCTAGCTTTCAAGTACATACCAGAAAAGATCTCATCTGGAGACTGGATACAGTAGTTAACTACGGGGCAATAGCATGACTTCAAGCAATATTTTAAAAGAGTTCGCTAGGAAAATACCCAATCTTAAAAAGCGTATAGACCACACAAATCTCTCTCCTTTCTCAACGTTTAACCAGTTAGAAAAAGAGCTGACAATAGTCGAGAAAATCGGTCTTCGCGCGTTTGTAATTCCCCCTAGATTCGTACGCGAATTAGCTGCAATAAGCAAGGTACCCATAGTGACTGTAGCAGGTTTTCCACTAGGTTTTGAGACTATCGAGGTTAAGAAGGTACAGATTGAGAAAGCTGCTAAAGAAGGTGCGCAAGAAATAGATTATGTGATAAATATAAACGCTGTTAAAGAAAATGATTATAGCTATATAAGGAGAGAGGCAACGGCTCTTCATGAATTAGTTAAAGGCACGGACGTAAAACTAAAAGCTATTATTGAGACAAGCCTGTTGTCGGCAAGTGAGATTCTTAAGGTATCAGAGGTACTAGCAACAACTGGTATAGATTTTATAAAGACAAACACGGGGTTCGGGTCCCGGGGAGCCCGCTTTGACGACATAGTTCTAATAAAATCAGTTTTAGAAAGAGTTAACCCTTCTGTTGGGGTAAAAGCCTCGGGAGGTATTAGGACGTTACTTGAGGCATTTCTCTTTGTCTATGTAGGTGCAGATGTCATTGGTACTAGTTCGGGTATAAAAATAGGGGAGGAGTTCGATAAGATACTTAAAGAAGAACATATAGAGTGAAAAGACATAGAGTTCAGGATACTAATAAATGTAGATAAGCAAGACACAATACTATGCTTGTCAACAATAAGAAATAAGGAATAGCATATCTATGGTAGTCTTTTACACTTATACTAGCAAACCTAATAACTATTATATTAGCTAGTGATGAAAGCACAAATCCTACACCACCCAAGTCTACACCTATTGCTAGTGCTTTCCAGTTCTTCACATGGCCTATTAGTAGTATAGTTGCAGGAACATACTTACTATTTGTCTCATTGCTGTGCTCGATAAAATAATAATTACATTAATTTTGTAAGACGGCATTACCTAGGCTTACTAAATCCAAAAGAGCTCTGAAATCTAGAACATTAGTATAAATATGATTATGAGTACGTACATAAGCCAGGTATAGGTTGGACTGCGCAAGATTTACAGTTAGCGGAGGACGATGAGGGCTTCTACGGGACAGTTGGTGATAGGATTCACATAAGGTTCTGGAAGATTTGTAGTGACTACTATGGTGGTGAAGTTATTGTCGCAAATGTTCATTTAGAGTACCAAGCTTATAATAGTGATTGGCATAATATCCTGCACCGGGGTAACGATTATACACCTGGTTTTGAATGGGCTGAGAAGAATTTTACAAAAGAATTTAGACCGTACTATAATGGTCAATTTATTGAGTGCTGGTGGCCGGAAGCTAGTGGCTCCTAGAATCTCATTAGTGACTACTATGTGAGTGTAGAATATATGGGAGGTCTTAGAGGATCAAATATATATGGGTAATGAGTATGTGTACTTTGATAACGATGATGTTATAGATCATGTTAGTAATGGGTATGCAACTGTGATTCAAGCGGGGTAGGTGCCAACCCTGGTGTTAAACTTAAGGCTTCCTAAATTATTTTTTCTAGTTAGCATCGTTTTATTATATCCCTTATTAGTTCTCGGATCACTCTTTCCAACAGGTCTTTTTCCCTTCTACACCCCCTTCATAGCAATAGTTGTCATAATCACAGCTTACATGTCTAAGAATGAAAGAGACTTATTATTCATATTATTTTACTTCGCCACTACTTTAGGAGAAGCCTTTAGATGGGGTGCTGCATGTGTCTGGCTTTTTCCATTACTCATACTTAGATTTATTAATTCAAGTGTTTTCGCGGAAACTGTTGTTGGAGATCTGTTTGATATAATAATAGAGATAGATGGCTGGGAGGTCGTGGCTTTCTATATTCTTCCGGCTTTCGCTTACTTGTTTTTCTCGGTAGCAATAGTGAGACTTGCGGGGATTATGAGTATATGTACACACATAGGTGATGAAAAACTGATAACTATGTCTGCTTTATTGGGAATCTTAGGTTTTCCTGCCTACCTGGTCTTCATGCTTGTTAACATGCATGGTAAAATCACGGTAGATGCCTATGCATCTCTTCTCGGAGCCTTCTTATTACTTATACCTGGTCTACTCTATTTCTATAATAGGCGTAAGGGAAAGGTGTTTCAAACAGAATATATCACGCTTTTAGCAGTACTCATAATACCAGGTATCACACTAATGCAATCATGGATGCTAGAGCCTATGTTTTATAATCCCCCGGGATACATGCTTCCAAGCGTGATGGCTGTACTACCTTCGAGTGAGACCATGAAATGGTGTTTAGCGGTCTTTAAAACATTTTTTAATATTGTACCCGGTGTAGCGGTAGCGATGGTAACGTATACCGACATTATAGTCACTTTACCTGACATCCTCTATGCGACCAGCATACTCATAGCGGCATACTCCCTATATAGATCCAGTTTCAGCAAAGATAAAAAGCCACACAACGTATAAGCTAGTATACATATCTTATCACGACTAATTTAATCTATGATTTAACTAGTAACAAAACCAGAGAATGAAAAAACCATTTCGGGCAACCCAGAATTTTGCCTTGGGTAAAACTTAGCATTAAAACTAAAAATCCTCTATCACTATCTAAGATGAAACATCCATCTTCTCAGAGCATGACAAACACGTTTGTTCATGCTATTCATTGAGAGTGAGTCAGCTGAGACAGGTTTCGTCACTTAGGTATCCGGCCCCTTCTTTTCATCATCTTCTTTTCTTAGAATCTTGTTATACGTGTTTTTCTTACAATGAGGGCAGTAGTGATAAATTTTTTCCATGTCACTAAGGTTGAAGCTTACCTCAAGCACCCACTCTCTCTTGCAGTTTTCGCATTGTAGAATCCACTTAGTCATTTCTTGTTCTCCTATTTTTGGTGTTTTTTGCACGTAGTAGTCCTCTTTTTAAGAGTTCGCGATAGGCTTTTCTGAGCACTTTTCTAATGATCCACCTCTTATTTATATTGCCGTAAAGCTTTACCGCTACTGCTCGTAAGCTTTTATATATTGTTAGTAGTCTTAGGATTTTTATCTCATCTTCGTCAAATACATCCTCTAGGCATCTCAGAGCAAGCCTAGCAATGTCTACAGGTTCTAGCCCTCCGTAAGGTTTTCCAACATCAATCTCGCTAAGCGATTGCACTAGTCTAAACTTTATTATGCTTACAATATCCGTATCCCTGATTTCTTCCTTGTACATTCTTCTAAGGATATCAAGTAGCTGTTCTTTGTTTTCTACACCATCTTCTCTAGCATCTTCATCTGTGAGGTCCTTTACATGCTTATATACAACTTGGGTTATCTCTATTTTTGCTACAGGTCTACCACCGCTATGAACTATCATTTCCTTATACTTGGGCTTAACTTTACCAAGTCTTATTGTTGCTCTTTTCTCTCCTCTTAGCAGTTTTTCTAAGAATTCTCTTTTTAACATTAAATGACGTCCCAAGTATTTAGTCCTAACAGGCTCTTTTTGGCTACTCATTCCGTATATCCTCGTGTCAGCGGCTAGATATCCTTTGCATCGCCAGTACGTTATCTATTTTCCAGATAATGATGAAATATTATAATTAAAAATATAAACATTGAATAACGGAGCGCAATGATGTATGTTTACTGAAAACTGAAGTAGTTAATGAAGAGGGGCCAAAGCGCTGAGCGCATCCTATTCTACAAGAGACCCGGCGGGAAGAACCTCGCCTGCCTTTAGTATACAACCAGCACCAATTACTGATCCAAGCTTCTTTATCTTTCTAACTCTATAAGTTATGTCTTTAAGTCTAGGTGCTAACTCGCCTTTATAGACACTTAATGTTGTCACATTTGGTTGTATTGTTGCTTTTTCTCCAACTATGCTATCAGCTAAATAAGCGTTTGACGAAACAAACGCGCCATTCATTATTATTGATCTCTTAAGCTCACTACGCGCCCCCACTACAGCATCTGCCTCTATACTACTATATTCCCTTATGAGGGTGTGTGCCCCTACAAATGCATTCTTACCTATATATACAGGGCCTTTTATAACAGCATAGTGATCTATCTTTGCCTCGTCTTCAATTATGACTATACCCTCTATCACAGCAGTATTGGAGATCTTTGCAGATCTACTTATTCTGCTCTCCTTTTCCTTATCTAGCAACATTTTCACAGCTTCTAGCATATCCCAGGGGTAGTTTATATCGACCCATGACCCTGTCCATATATGTGCGTAAATCTCTCCCTTATCTGCTAAGTTGTTTAAGTAAGATATTATATCCTCATACCGGCTCATTTCCTCAAAAGTTCTCCATTTCCCGATGAACACGCCACCTAGTACAAAAGAGGTTTTCCCAGTATGTACTCTCGGTTTTTCCTCTATTAGGCTTATTCTTTGTGTAACAGTATCAAGGTATACATTGCCATATGTTTCAAGACCTGTACCCAGAGGCACTGTGGTTGCTAGTAAAGATGCACTTATTCTAGTATACTCGTCTATTAATTCTTCAAAGAGACTGTAATCAGATATTATATCGCCATATACAACCATGGTGTCTTCGCTATCTTCTATATAGGGGCTAGCAGTCTTCAACGCGTTATTTATTCCAGAGCCTCTTTGCTCTACTATGGTTAAATTCACTTTATCCATGTACTTTCCTAGATGACGTGAATAGTATTCCTGTGTACCCTGTGCGACTACCAGTATTATATCTCTTGTAATCTTGGAGAGCGGTTCTATCGAGTACTCTACTAGCATTTTACCTAATAATGATAAACCAAATTTGGGTGTAAACCTAGTTAGTAAGCTTATTTCTTTTCCAGGACTACCAGCCAATATTACAGATTTCATCTTGTATACACCATTTGTTGTTGCTATTCTACGGTTACTGTTTTTGCCAGGTTTCGTGGTTTGTCTGGATTGTAGCCTAGTGTGATAGCAGTATAGTATGCCAGTAGTTGTAGCGGAGGCATTATGGAGTAAGGTTCTAAGAGTAGAAACTCAGCTCTTGGTACCACTATTGCTATATCTGCTTGATCTTCTATTTCTTTGTCCTTACTAGTAACTGTTATTATTAATGCATTACGTGCTCTCATCTCTTGTATGTTGCCTATAATGGCATCTCTGCTATCACTAGTTATGATGAATAATGTTGGAAAATCTCTTTGTACTAATGCTATTGGACCGTGCTTGCTCTCACCCGCGGGATAAGCTTCTGCGTGTATATAAGCTATTTCTTTTAGCTTTAACGCACCCTCTAGAGCTAATGGGTATCCTGTCCCTCTGCCTAAATAGTACATGTTTGTTTTATTTTTTATAATGGTTTTAGCTAGTTCTTTTACTAGGCCCTCAGTCATAAGTATGCTTTGCTCAGCTATCTGTGGCGCTTTCTCTAGAGCTGACCAGAGCTGCTTTAGCTCCTTATTATCTCCAAGGGTTATTCTTCCGTACTCTAATGCAATGTACTCTAATGCGAGAATCTGTGCTAGAAAAGTTTTCGTAGCGGCTACACCTATTTCGGGCCCCGCACGTGTGTATACAGTGAAATTGCTCTCACGCGGTATGGCGCTTCCTATGATATTTGACACGGCTATGACGCGTGCCCCCCTCTTTTTAAATTCCTTAACTGCTCTCAATGTATCTATAGTCTCGCCGCTCTGACTCACTGCTATTAGCACGTCATTATCTTTAACACTGTTTAGGTATTTGTTGTACTCAGATGCTACAAAGGGTATTATGGCTTGTCCGTTGACTGTGTTCATTATATAGTCAAAGTATAATGCAGCGTGATAACTAGTGCCAGCGGCTGTTATGAATATTCTATCAGCGTTTGAGATTATGTAAGCTGCTTTTAGCGCTTCTCGAGCCGAAGTTATACCTATTAAGGTCTCTTTTAATGCTCTGGGCTGCTCATGTATTTCTTTAAGCATGAAATGCTGATAACCAGCCTTACTAGCTCTTTCAGCACTCCACTCTACAACGCGTATTCTGTCTCTTATGTTTATGCTTTTTCCTGTCATAGACTCTATATGTACTCTATCCGGCTCTATCCAGCCGTATTCTCCATCTTCTAGAACTATTATTTTTCTGGTATATTCCAAGAACGCTGGAATGTCGCTTGCTAGATAATTCTCATCCTCGCCTAGTCCTATTATTAAGGGACTCTCGTTTTTCGCAAAGTATACTCTCTTAGGATCGTTTATGTAGAGAATAGCAAAAGCGTAACTTCCCTCTATTTGTCTTAAAGTTCTTCCAAGCGCTTTGAGCATGTCTCCATTTGTTTCTCTGAGATTTTCTTCTAACAGGTGGGCAACTAATTCAGTGTCTGTATCACTCTTTATCTTATGACCACGCTTTTCTAGATACACACGTAGTTCGTAGAAGTTCTTAATTATACCGTTATGGACAAGAGCTATCTCGGCATTACAATCCATGTGTGGATGTGCATTATTATCTGTTGGCGGGCCATGTGTTGCCCATCGTGTATGCCCAACACCTGTCTTAATAATGCTTTTTAAGGGCCATGCTTTCTTCTCAAGCTTGTCTATCTTGCCAGCTGTTTTAACTATTTTTATCTTGCCATCGGTATCTATGTAAGCTATGCCCGCGCTGTCGTAGCCTCTATATTCTAATCTATACAAGCTCGTAAATAATTTAGGGATTATGTTTTTGTCCTTATTACTTGTAATGGCAATGATACCGCACATAATTCCACTTTTTAATAATATAATAGTTTAATATCAGCGGAGGTTCATGCAGTCATTTCCTAGATCCTGGGGGTGACACTCATCATTCTCGTCTTAAATTAAACGTGTTGCTAAATATAAGCCTCTCGCGCCCTCTTTCATGTAGATCTTAAGTAGTATAGCGAAGGTCTCTGCGAGACGTATTTTGGAAGACTACTCTCGATTCTGGGATATCCTTCTACTTCCTTGAGAATTATTGAGAGAAGCCTCTCCAGAGTCATCACATACTGTTCCCCTGTTGTCCGTATTCTGACATTTAATGTCCGTGTCTCTAGCTCTTTATCACCTACCACTACTATGAATGGAATCCATTCTACGCCAGCATCTCTTATTCTCCGGCCAAGAGACTCATCTCTGTCATCGATATCTACACGAAGACCCTTACTGGAGAGCTCTTCGTATATTTTTTCGGCGTACTCTAAGTGTTTTTGTTCTACTGGAATTATTCTTACCTGTATCGGGGAAACCCACACAGGCAAACGTGGTACTTCCCCCTTCTTCTCGAGCAATGCTGCTGTATCAAATAACATGTAGGCATATCTTTCTATAGAACCTATTAATGCAGTATGTATTATAATAGGATAAGCCTCTTTGCCTTTTTCATCCATGTACTTGATGCCAAAGCGTTTACTATTACCTATGTCTATTTGGAATGTTGCGATCTCACGCGGTCTTCCTGCTACATCAATGATATTGTATTCGACATTTAAGACCCAGTAATATATACCAGCAGGATGTACTGTTAGAAGAACGGGTTTACCCTCTCTAGCTACTAATTCTTTTAAATAGGTATCTTTGTACTTCTCTAAGAAATCTTTTGTGACGTTATATATAGCGATATATTCTCGCCCGTACCTTCTTATCTCATCATAAATAAGCTTCTGGATATCGAAGATTATTTTCATTGCTTCGTTTAGATCTTTTGTCAACACGTGTAGATCTGGCATTAAGAATTTCCTCAATCTGAAGCATAGTGTTACTTCCCCGCTCTGCTCCAGCCTGTAGCTATCAGCAACCTCGAATACGCCTAACGGTAAATCCCTGTAGCTAAGCGTATAGTCTTTTAACATCGCGAATTGCTGGTGGCAAGCAGCATATCTCAGAACCATCTCTCCTTTATCAGTCTTTATTGTATATAGCCTGTCACCATAGAGTTTCGCATGTTCGAGTACAGGAGGAAGTCCTAGATCAAACATGTTTGTTCCTTTTACTCTCAGTATAGGTATACCCAGCTTCTTTGCTACACGCCATGAGTAGTCTATTATGCTATCGATAATCACGGTTGCGTGCGGAGAATATCTCATATGCCCATAATCAGAGTAGGGCTCCCACTCGAATCCAAACTTCTTACAATACTCTAGAGTCTTGTATTTAGATACCTCAGGAGATCTAGAAAATACTTCTTTATCTACAAGTGCTTTGAGAAGCATATCGGTTTCTGTATTTTTGAATACATACTCCTCGGGTTTGTAGATCCGCCCATCAGTATCCATTATGAGAAACTCTTTTTTCGGCTTCCCCGCAGTAGGCGTTGCCTCCTCCGTTGCAACTATTGTTCTAGATAATTCGCTTAGAGGATGACCTTTGCACTTCAGCTCGAATTCTTTATACCAGCCGAAAGGCGCTCTATGTATAATTATCTCTCTCCTTACCTTTTCTCTAAGTTTAGACTCTAGTTTCTTTAGTATGTCTAGTGCTAGGAGAGGTGGAGCTAGCTGACTTGAAAGGTGCGCGTAGGGGTAGATTACTATGGCTTCTGGGCTGAGTTTTTCTGCTACTTCAAGTATTTCGCTAATAGCTTTTTCAACAACTAGTGTGTTCTGGGGATCATTTTCCTCTACACTAACAAAGACAACTAGCGCATTTGCTGTTCTGAAACTTTCTCTTCCAGATACATCCTCTGCATTCACTATGGCTTTTTCTCTTACACTGTACGAGAAATACTCTGAATGTATCATGAGTAATCTCATGTTTCATCATCTCTTAGTAGCACGCCAGTTTAACGCGTATGATTGTTTCTTTCTTGCTCTTAGTGTCTGGATAATTATATCTATTACTACCGGTGTCTCCTTTACTAGTTGGAATAATACTTTCGGGCCGGTATAGATTTAAAGGTTTTAGTCATTAATGTAGATTTTGGAGAAGGGAGAAGTGATTATGAGCGAGAAGAGAGAGATAACAGATTTACCAGGTGTAGGTCCTTCAATAGCTAGTAAACTGATTGAGGCAGGTTTTTCAACACTTGAGGCAATAGCAGTTTCTACTCCTCAAGAACTTAGTGCTGTCACAGGTATCCCGATAGCGACAGCACAGAGGATAATTAAAGCTGCTAGAGAGGCGCTTGATATACGCTTCAAAACAGCCCTAGAGCTTAAGCAGGAGAGGATGAGTGTTAGGAAGATAACTACCGGTAGCAAGAACCTGGATGCATTACTAGGAGGTGGTGTTGAAACAAAGACTATAACAGAGTTCTTCGGAGAATTTGGCAGTGGTAAGACACAAATATGTCATCAATTATCGGTTAATGTCCAGCTACCAGAGGACAAAGGAGGGCTTAACGCGAAAGCCGTGTACATAGATACAGAGGGGACTTTCAGATGGGAGCGTGTAGAGGCTATGGCTAAGGCGCTAGGTCTGGATCCTGAAAGTGTTATGGAAAATATATACTACATAAGAGCTGTGAACAGTGATCATCAAATGGCTGTTGTCGACGAGTTAATGAGTCTTGTTCCCAAAGAAAATATAAAACTAGTAGTTGTAGACTCTGTAACAGGACATTTTAGAGCAGAGTATCCAGGGCGTGAAAACCTTGCAGCACGACAACAAAAGCTTAACAGGCATTTGCACCAGTTAATGAGACTTGCAGAGATATACAACGTCGCGGTTGTTATAACAAACCAGATCATGGCCCGACCTGACGTGTTCTACGGGGATCCGACACAGGCCGTGGGTGGACATGTTCTATATCATGCTCCAGGTGTAAGAGTGCAGCTTAGGAAAAGCAGAGGTAGCAAAAGGATAGCCCGCATAGTCGATGCCCCACACTTACCTGAAGGAGAAACAGTATTCTCTATAACAGAATGGGGTATAAGGGATCCTGAGAGCGAGTAAGGCTGATTACAATCTCTGATAACCTTCTTTTAATCATAAAACAACTTTTGATAACACTAGTACTAATTTATACAGCGCTCCTTGATATAAAGTACAGAGAAGTAGATCCTAGGATATGGTATATAGCTATACCTCTAGTCATTATTCTCTCTATAGATGACTACAAGTATATTATTAATACATGGCAAACCAATTTTCAACTACACATCCTTGGACTAGCAAGCACTATGATAGTACTTTTAGGTCTTTTAATCCTTTACTACGCCGACATGATAGGCGGTGCTGACATTTTCCTTTTATTAATGTTAATACTCGGGTATCCTGCTAGCACAACATATTATTGTAAACATGTTTTTATCTGTATAATCGGCAGTGCCAATACGCCTGTTAGTAACTATATGCCATTTGCACTGATAATAGTTTTAAACACTATTATAGTAGCATTGTCTCTGATACTAGCAATAGGCATAGTTAACGTATTAGTATTTAGAAGGCATCTTGAAAGAGTACCTGGTATTCGTAGAAAACTCATATACGCCATATCGGCGTTGCCGCTTAAAGTAGGTAGAATAGTGACAGCAAAATACTGGTTTCCATTAGAGGGTTGTGTCTCGAAAGATTGTTCTAAGAGAGATTATAAAGACATATACAAGATAAGCGACGAAGAGGAATTTGTCAAAGAAAAAGAAATTCTCAAAAAAATGTTAGTTGAAGGTGTTCTTAGTCCAGATACAAGAATATGGGCAACTTACGGTCTTCCCTTCATAGCGCTAGTATTGGCTGGTTTCCTCCTATCAATGGCTCTTAGCGACATACTCTTTACTGCCATGGCCAATCAGCTCTTTGGCTAATCCATACATAAATATTTCAATATTGTACTATACTAGAACTAGTGGTGTGGAAATTATGAAAGTGTTTGATATACTATTTTCGCCATGGAGATATGAGTACATAAAAAGCTTTACTAAGCCTGAGAAGACTGAGAAATGCTTATTTTGTGAATTGTGGAGCCTGCCTGAACACATGCATGAGAAAAGCTATGTACTCTATAAAGGAAGAGAAGCATTAATAGTACTTAACATCTATCCGTACAATACGGGTCACTTAATGATAGCGCCAAAACGTCATGTAGCATCCATAGAGTATTTAGAAGATCATGAATTATATTATGTGAATTTATTACTTAAGGTATCTGTTAAAGCACTGAGACGCGCATATAATCCTGATGGTTTTAACATAGGTATAAACATAGGCAGAGCTGCAGGTGCTGGGGTAGAGGACCATGTACACATACATGTTGTGCCCCGATGGTATGGTGATGCAAATTTCATGCCTATCTTATCGGGGACAAAGGTTTTACCCCAGAGTTTAGATGATACCTATAAACTATTGAAACCATTAATAATAGATGAGATTAGGAAAATAGGGTTATGAGATCCAAATCTATCGATGATGAAGCCCTCGATCGAGAGAAGAGAAGAAATTTACTAAAGGATGATTGTGGCGGGTTTTTCTGAGGCATTTACTTGTTTTCATTAACTTCTCTGAGGCATTCTTCTAGTATCTCTAGACCTCTCTCTGCATCCTCTCTGCTGATGACAAGCGGTGGTGATATCCTAAGTGTTGATACTCCTGCGCCTATAACCAGTAGTCCTTTCTTGAAACACTTAGTTATGAGTTTTGAGAGGAGTTGAGGTGCTGGCTTCTTTGTTTCTCTATTCTCTATAAGTTCAACACCTATCATGAGCCCTAGTCCTCGGACATCGCCTATTATGCTATACTTATCCATGAGATCCTTTAGGTACTTTAATATGAACTCACCCACGCGTTTCGCATTTTCTACAAGCTTATACTTCTTTATTACACTAATAGTTGCTCTAGCAGCTGCAAGCGATACGGGGTTCCCACCAAAGGTGGTAGCATGACTACCTGGTTTTAGGGTCATAACATTCCCTTTCCCAGCAATTACGCCAAGAGGCATGCCTGAAGCTATACCCTTAGCGATGCAGATAATGTCGGGCTCTATACCCCAATGTTCTATAGCAAACCACTTGCCAGTCCTTCCTATACCGGTCTGTATTTCATCATCTATGAGTAATATACCGTACTTATCAGCTGTTTTTCGAAGCAGGCTGAAAAAGTTCCTTGGGGGAACAATGTATCCACCCTCGCCTTGAATCGGTTCGAAAACTATTGCAGCAACTTCTTCTGGTGGAACGAATTTCGAGAATACCCATTCCTCCATGAATTCTATAACAGCTTCTCCGCATTCTTCTTCATCACTGACTTTAAATGGGCATCTATAAGGATAGGGGTAAGGCACTAGTATAACGCTAGGTAGTAGCGGTGCGAAATTTTTTCTTTGGACAGGCTTGCTTGAAGTTAGTGACAAGGAACCCATAGTTCTTCCATGGAAAGATCCTATGAAGCCTATGATATACTGTCGTTTACTCTCAAACACTCCTCTAGCAATTTTGAGAGAACCCTCGATGCTTTCTGTACCGCTGTTCGTAAAGAATACTTTACTACTAGTTGAAAATGGTAGTACACCGATGATATCCTTAGCTGCCTCTACTGCTTCCTTGTAGTAGAAGTCTGTTAGCGAATAATGTATTAGTTTCTCAGCTTGTAGTTTTATAGCTTCTACAACTTCGGGATGTAGATGGCCTGTACTCAGTACAGCTATACCAGCATTAAAATCTATGTAACGATTACCGTCTACATCCTCTACCATTACGCCTTTACCAGTCTTTATAACTAATGGGTACCATCGGGCAAACGACTGCATTATGTATTTACTATCTTCTTCAATTATCTTGCGTGATAAGGGGCCTGGAGGCTCAACAAGTACTCGTGGATACTCATTACTCACAGTTCATTAACCCTGTGTATTGAATATCTTAACAGCTTTTATTTTAACTTGCCTCAGAGACTTCGTTCTCGCTTAGGGTCTCGGGATACCTTTTCTTATACTCTTTAATACCAAGTTTCACGGCTATATAGAACACTATGTAATAAGGTAAAGCTATCATCAGCATTCCCAGGCCTGTGGGATCAGGCGAGATCATAGCTCCCACAATCAGTATTAGGATAAATGCGTACCGCATTCTATCGCCGCTAAACATATCTGGTGATAGTACTCCAAGAGCTAGGAGATAGTATATTAGGAGAGGTATTTCAAAGGCTAAACCCGTGGCTACTACTAGTTTTACGACGAATCCAAACAGTTTATCTATAGATGTAGAGACATAAAGTTGTGTCGGTGGAGAAACAGCTGCTTGAAGCGCGAATAAGAACTTTAGCGCGATAGGCGTGATTAATTTATAAGCTATAAATGTGCCAAGCAGGAACAGTCCCAGAGCAGCTATAGACACGTTTTTCAGAGCTCTTTTCTCATGAGGATAAAGAGCTGGTTTTACATACATGTATATTTGATAGGCAACGTATGGTGAGGAGACTAGCAATCCAATTAATAATGCGGAATATAGTGTTACACTAAAGCCTTCAAAGGGATTAGTGTATATTAGTACAACTTGATACGTTTTGCCAGAGAAAGTAATCTCCCTAGGAAGAACGCTTTCTATTAAAAAACGTGGAAACTCTGAGACTAGAGGCACATATGAAGATGCTCCGCTAAACAGGTTTACAGGTATGAAGCTGAGCGCAAAAGCTGAGAGAAGTATAGCTATTAGTATTTTTCTCAAAACAGTGAGTAGTTCTAATAAATGAGCTTGTAGAGGCTTCTCTGTATCCGTAGTATTTGCACTATCCTTGTTTTTGTCCATCATTACTGCATCTCCAAGTGCTTCTCCAAGGCTCTGTGGCTCCTAAGTCATCATTTATTTGTACTCAGTTTCCATCACACTCTTCATAGCCCTTCATTTTAGTAAGTATTATATTCCTATGCTATTTTCTTAGCCGTCTTCTTCGCTAATCCCTCTTTCTGCTTTCTAATTACATCAAGCGTATTTTTTAAAACCTTACTAATGCATTGTTCCTGTTCCGGATTCTCTAAAAGAGCTTTTAAGAATCTTGCTGCGCATTTGCTACTATGAAAAACTAATTTACCGCTAGCAGATCTAATTATTACTCCTTGAGACTTATACACGGGTCTTCCACATATTATGCAAGTATCTTTTTCCTTCATTACTATCACTGGCTAACTATAGATTTTTAAGCAACTATAAGCTTACTTGAACATATCGTCGGGCAAAATAATCATTCCTATGCTGTCTATTAACATCCCTGTGTTGGTCATACATACTGAGTATTGACTCTGAAACTCTGCCAAAGGATGTGATAGGTAATGCCAAGCAGTATGATGTCCACTGAACCTACTACACGCCTTAGCAAGGATATACTGAAGCTCATTAACCTCCGAGGATGGGAGAAGCTTACTGATGTACAAGAAAAATCTATACCGTTTATACTGAGAGGGTATAATGTTCTAATAGTAGCACCTACAGGGTATGGGAAAACTGAAGCTGCACTTCTCCCTATTTTAGACATGATGACAAAACAACAAAATCCGCCAGTATCCCTCTTATACATCACTCCTCTTAAAGCATTAATCAATGACATAACTGCCAGAATAAAGTGGTGGGCGTCACGCCTTGGTTTACGTGTGGCTAGAAAACACGGTGACACACCACAGGCGGAAAGAAATAACAGGTTAAAAAGCATTCCACACATAATGGTGACTACACCAGAGAGTTTAGAGGTAGACCTTGACTGGGCGCCCAGGTTTAGAAGATATTATAGTAATTTGCGCTGGATAATAATAGATGAAGTCCATGAACTTGTTCAGACAAAGAGAGGTGTACAACTCGCGTTTCTGGTAGAAAGATTAAGACGCCTAGCACGAAGGGATCTCCAAATTATAGGCTTGTCGGCAACTATAGGAGACCCAGAGACCGTCGCCAAAGTACTATTTTATGGTTCCAGGAGAAAGCATATTGTTATCTCGTCCAATTATACCAAGCCTATCAAGATAATCATCGATAGTTGTGCCTCTTATTCAGAAACTAGTGAAGATCTTTGGAAGTGGAATCATGAATGGTGCCTTATCACGGTATCTTA
>CAZCAU010000008.1:0-4135 GCA_964496855.1 uncultured Desulfurococcales archaeon | reverse complement strand
TAATATTTGTAAACTCCAGGTTTACCGCGGAGAGGTTAAATGAGATCCTGGAAAGGGAGGGTTTGAGAAACATATATGTGCATCATTCTTCAGTATCCCGAGAATTAAGAGGTCTTGCTGAGGAAAAATTGCGTAGAGGATTACTTGAAGGTGTTGCATGTACAAAGACGCTTGAACTGGGGATAGATATAGGTAAGATTAGGAGAGTCATACAAATAAGATCCACAGGTAATGTAGCATCGCTTCTTCAACGAGTAGGACGTAGCGGGCATGGCATACACAGAGTATCAGAAGGAGTAATAATTGCAACTGATTACATGGATCTACTCGAGTCTCTTGCAACAGCAGTTCTTGTATCAAAGGATGAGCTTGAGCCACCTCAAATACTTAAAAAACCCTTGGATGTGCTAGCTAGGCAAATATTAGCTCTAACGCTTCAACACGGGGAGATAGATGTCAAAGACGTATATGATATTGCACGTAAAACCTTCTTCTTTAAAGATTTACAGAAAGAAGAGTTACAAAAAGTTATAAACTATATGCAAAAGCTGGGTGCAATTGTACTTCAAAATAGTAATAAGATAAGGATAGGACCATCATTCTATAAGTTATGGCGTTTTAACAATAAGGATAAGAAGTGGTGGAGCAAGAATTTCACAGAGTTCTTTTCATTCATAAGTGAAAGAAGTTCCTTTACCGTAAAATATGAAGACAAAGTAATCGGAGACATTGACGCGTCATTTGTATTCAAGTATCTGAGAGTAGGAGATACTATAAGACTTGGAGGAAAGAATTGGCGTGTTGTAGAGATAGATGATAATTTGTCTAAGATAGACGTTGTTCCTGTTGAAGATAAAGAAGCCGAAATACCTTTGTGGCGCGGTGAAGGTTCACGTCGCTCTAAAGTCCTAGTAGACAAGGTGTATGAGATAATAAACGCGATTTCTAGAAAAGATAGGTTGCCTGAAGACGTTTTGTGCGACCCCCAGAAGGTCGTTCTTACGAAAGATGCCATAGAGGATCTCAATAAGCTTAAGAAACTATTAAACAATATATCGCCCTACATGCCTGAAGAAAGAACTGTTGCTATAGAAGAAGACGAGAATGAATATTACTTTCTAGTTAGGGCATCTCAGAACACTATAGAGACATTGGCGATGTTCTTCTTGTACCTTGTTTCAAGGAATGAGACACTTAATACATACTCCAGGGTCTCTCCTTTCGGGTTTATGATAAAATCCCAGTCTGACCCAGTAGATCTTTTAAGAAAAACATCCCTAGAAAGACTGAAGAAGGAATTAATGGATGCTATCCGGAATTCGCCTATTCTTCATTTAATGATCAGAGACATACAGGCAAGTTTTGGTAAAATAGGGAAAGTTAATGACGAAGACAGTATAATACAGGAAGAAGCCCTCCGACAAGCTTCAATCTTGTATTATGACATAGAATCAGCCCTAGAAATCCTCAGAGGCATACTCGCTGGAGAGTACAAGCTAGTTAAGAGTAAACAGCGTGGTTCACTAATCGTGGAGTATATCAGAAAAATGCCTGCTATAAGATTATGGCTTCCGAGTATAACTGCCTTGATACTGGATAATCTTAATGGAATAGCATTGACTGTAGATGAACTATCTGATATACTCTCCTTACCAGCTAAATCCATAGAGAACAAGCTAAAGGATCTAAGGAAATGCGAGGATCCTGAGAGAAGGGTTTTCCAGTTTATTGATGTAGAACTTGGGGAATGGAGATGGGGTCTTGTTAAGGATCTAGAAAATATTCTTGTGTCAGAAGAGTTTTCTGAATCCTTTAAACCACAGGATATTAACGAAGCTTTTATAGCGATGATAAAGCCGCAACAAGGGAGCTCGTATATCTCGGTTCTATTCACTCCTAGAGAAATAATAGACAACTGCGAATACCTACGCTCTAAGATACCTGTTGACGACATCTATGAGTATAAAGTTGTTCCTATTTCCGATGAACTCCTAAAATCACTATCTCCTAAGTACTATCACGTTAGAAAGGACATAGTGTGTGAGATAACACTTAATGCAGTAACGTTTCTCCAGAAACTCAAGAGGTATAGCTAGCTATATTTGGGTCTCTCATTAAATAAATTATCTTTAGAGTATATTAGAAGATTTAGAAGATGAAGAAAAAAGCCACAATGAGCCCCTTGGGCAATGATTGGGGCCTGTGTTGCAGATACATCAAAGATACGTGATGAGACAACATGAATGAGGCATTAGCCTATGAGATCGTTATCCCCGTCTGATCAGAATGATATTTCTAGAACGCGATGCTATTGTTCACCATATGCTGTTCTCATACTTGATGTACCTTCAAATTTGTCGTTTACTAGTATACTCAAGAAGCTGACGACTACTGGCATTAGTACAAAAATAATTCGTGCTGATAGCATTAATAGAAACATAGTGCTACAAGCACTTGTTGAGGATCTTTTAGACTTATTAAGATTTGTTAGAGAGTATAAGCTTACTGGTCATATAGAGTTCAAAATGATGTGCATGATGAAGTCGCGTGATGAAAGAGTTTTATTAAGATTAATTGGCGAGTTAGCTGAAGATCAGAGTTCTAAAAGTATTAGGAAGTCAGGAAAAACTACAAGGTGTCATTTCATTATGGACGATGTTCTAGGCTCTATAGATTATAAACAGAGAAACCGACAGATACATCTACGTTTCTCGTTTCTAGACATAATAGGCGTGAAAAAAGATGCTATTAAACTGAGGTTATTATTTCGCGAAGAGTTACCCTCATCGCTCTTTTTCGTCCCATTGCTTGATGATGCATTACTAGCTAGTAAAATACTGCCTCGAATAGCCAGTATTTCAAGCCTCGTAGAGAAAGTAATCTGTTAGATCAGATGTATTAGGACATTTTTATTAAACACGTTAGCAACGTATGTATAATATACGGTACCGTGATGAAACCCTATCCTCGGATTGTATACAAGGTATAGTGAAGACAAGCAATCCCGGCTGATAATACTAGTCCTGCTACTCCAACAATAGTATCGAGCGGTGAGGTGTATCGAAAAATGCAGGAGCTTGGGAATATAATGGAGGCTCTAACTGGTAGCCTTGAAGAACCCTCTACTCTGGCTTTGCTGACTAGGAGTATTATAGGTTTTCTCGGCGGCGCGCTTGTAGGCTTAGAGAGGGAGAGGGGCGGAGATTACATATAAGAAGCCTGGTGGCAGGTATGCCGAGCTTCCTGGATTTAGAAGCTTTAGCTTGACCAGTTTGCTAGGTGCTTTTACTGGAATCTTACTTTGTATGGAGAACCCGAGGCTTTCACTACTAGGAATAGTGACCGCTATAGGTTATCTTATCATGATAGTATCCTACCTGTTGTATAGGTTCTTTATAGTGAAGAGCGGCAGTATTCATATGCAAATAGCATTATTAGCAACATACTTCATAGGTATACTGGCAGGCTTAGGTTATCTAGTAACTAGCACAGCACTGTCTATTTTGATAACGCTCTCGCTTGCATTAAAACTACCAGTGGAACAAGCAATTAAGGGTCTCTCGTATAATGAGCTTCTAGCAGGACTAGAGCTCGGTATAATAGTATTCATCTTAGGCCTATATTTTACTCATTAAAAGACTTCAAGCTTTCCTGGATAAGCGTGTGGCCTATTTATATTTTTTTACAGTGATATATTCCTCTCTTTCACAAGCTATGTACTAGTAAAGCTGAAGGGTTCTTCAAGTATTTCGTACCTGGCTATATTTGGATCTTTCGTGAATAGTGAGGCAACATTAGTTAACATACTAAATGTGTTAAGAGATACACGCAACTACACAAAGCAAATAATAAACACATTAACAATAATCCTGATATCGGTTATGCAGATAAAATCTCTCCTTCTGGTACTTCTAGCTGCACCATTCTTTCTCGGCCCTAGAATCAGCAGAATACCTACTTATGTGGCTTATAGCTGGGGTACTGCCAGCACTAATGCTTTTCACTTATACAACTACTATCAAGAAGATGCACTCCAGAGTCTTTGACTCACAGCAAGAAATAAATATTGAGATCATAAGCCCCCTTAAGCTACAACGTAGTTGCAAGAGCGACTCTGCTTTATGCTGTACTGTTA
>CAZCAU010000007.1:0-49167 GCA_964496855.1 uncultured Desulfurococcales archaeon | reverse complement strand
TCTTAAAACAGTTTTTTCTCTAACAAGCTTGTTAAGCCCATACACAGCTATAGCTAAGGATAGTACAGCGCCAAGCCACCCAGTAGCATACTCGTAGGTACTACTAGTAGAGTCATGTGGCTCTTCATTGGCGGCTAGGACGGTATATGGTGTTATTAAAAGTATTATCATTATTATAATAATAGTAATGATTGTGACTGACTGCTTCAAATGTATTGTTTGCCTCATTTCCCCACCTCCGTGATACATAATAGTCTAAGTTGATTTAAACTAGTAGTAGGTAGAGCTAAATTGCTCGACCAGATATTCTTAACAGTCATGACTAGCCTAAGAATGTTGCTGTCGCAAGAATTAGCAAAAGAAGGTATTAGTCAGAGAAAGATATCCAGGCTACTTTGTGTATCCCAGCCAGCTGTAAACAAATACCTGAAAGAGGATAAAGCACGAATACTTGAGAAATTGAATGAGATGGGGTTCTCGCGTGAAGAGCTTGAGACACTAGTAGAGTCTGCCAAGTCTTATCTTGCTAGAGAAAAAATTGTAGATGCTAACTGGATCCTAGCCATGGAGACTCTCCGCCTACTTGCAGAAGGCCGTGCTTGTAACTACCATAGAGAATTAACGCCTGCTATCCCGGAAAACTGTGATTTATGTAGTAGAATATACCAGTCTCTAACACTTAGTGATCCTACAATTAGAAATGTTAAGAGAGCTTTAGAGATATTCTTAGAGCACGATTCCTCGATAGAGCTGCTCCCAGAGGTAGGCTCTAATATAGCTGAGGCAAAGCCCGGCGCAATACATCCATCAGAAGTTGTCGCAATACCTGGCAGGATTACAAAAAGCCTTGGTAAGCCTCATCCAGGAGGCAACCCTACTTATGGTGCTTCTCGTCATCTTGCCAAGATACTCCTAAACATATTATCATTTTACCCCGAGATAAGAGGTGCAGTGGTAGTCAAATACAGTGAAACTTATAAGAATAAGGCGCAAAGCCTTGGTGAAACCATCATAGTTAGCCGGGGGAAGTTAGAGAGAAACGATATTGTTGCAGATATAGTAGAGGCATTGAAAAAGCATGGAGGCCCACCACCGGACTTTATAATAGATGAGGGAGGCCTGGGGATAGAGCCTGTAATATACGTATTCGGACGTGACTCTGTAGATGCTGTTAAAAAAGCTCTTCAATTAACCGCGTAGGCGTGTTTCTGCTAGCTGAGAAAATAAATTTAAGTATAGTGAATCCTAGTATCGAGAAGGAGTTGCATCATTGAGCGACATGTATCTGTATCTCATATTAACAACCCTATTAGTATCACCATCAGGTGCCCTGAGCCCTGGTCCTTTAAGTGTTACAACTATAGCTCTAGGAAGCAGTAGAAATGGATGGCGTACTGGTATCAAAGTTGCTATTGGGCACACCCTAGCGGAACTACCCTACATAATAATATTGTCATTATTCTTCTCAAAACTTGAGGCTCTACTCTATTCACGGCTCGGTGATATACTCGTTATTCTCTCCTTTATTGTAATTCTATACTTTAGTCTTTCATTGATAATAGGATCCTTTAAGACGGGTAAGAAACTGGAAGAGGCCGGTAGCATTGTCTTTAAGGATAGAGATGCTATCATAGCGGGCATGCTACTTACGGGTCTTAATGTATTCTTTTTAATATGGTGGCTAAGTATTGGGACTGAAATCATCTCATCAGCTATCGAGTTGGGTCTTACAGGTATCATTATAATGTATATAAGCCATGTGTGGATGGATTATGCTTGGCTAGCTTTTTTAGCAGAAATAGGACGTAAAGGTAAAAGTGTTCTCGGTATGAGGGGATACAGGTATCTGCTACTTTTCTTAGGCATACTCTTGTTATCATTTGGTATTAACATGTTAACTAAGAGATTTCTCAATGTGTCTTTCATCTAGTTCCTCAACTAGCAGGTTTAACCCCTGAGTACCCACTACTCGTACAAACCTGCCGCTACTGATGTGCTTGCCGTTAACACTAACAGCTCTCCATAATTCTCCTTCTATACTAACAATACCTTCAGGCGCTAGGTCTCCTACAACAATGCCTCTCTTACCTATGAGGGATTCTCCCCCAACAAGTGGTTTCATTACCTGTGCTCTATAAATCAAGTATATTACGAAAAATGAAAAACCTGCAAGGCAAGCTACTAGCAGAATAGCTAGTCCTAGTGAAACCTTGTTAAAGTAAACAAGTGCCCCAAAAATACCAATAAGTATAAGGAGAATTATTATGAACTCATCTATCAATGCTATTAATATCTCTACTCGTCGTGAGCTACCAATATTATCCTCACTCAAAGTACAATCACCGTAGTATCTCACGATTCTTAACTGTTATATAATGTGTTAAAATACTCACTTATTTTGTTCTTCAGACTTTTCACCCTATATAACACCCTTGCATAATCCTCAGCGACATAACGAGGAATGCTCTTAGATAATTCTCTTATCATATTACTAGGGCTATAGTCGCATCTCCCATAGTGATATCCAAATATATCAGTATTGTTTACAACACAGTCTAGTATCGAAAATAGCCATGCACGTGGTAGTAGATACTCTCCATACGGTAATCTTCTCATTACCGTGGTATGAATCCTGTTTAGCCTTCTAGGAGCCACTATGGTCTCCCTAGCTTTTTTAGAATATACTATTTGCAAGAGACATAGCAACAAAATTATACCAGTAGCATCTGTGATGGGCTCATACCAGGCATGTAAAGATTTGCTTAGCCTCTTCAGAGCCAATTCTAGCTGCATGCGTATAAAACGCGTGTATAATGAGTGCCTGTCTAGGTGATCAGAGCGGGCAAGATTCTCTAGATCTTTGTGCACCAATGCCTCTTCCAGAATAGCTCTTGCGGGCGTATTAAGGAGTAATCCTGAATAAAAACCTACAACACTGTACGCGCTACTCACTCTAGTATTCTCTACAACAAGCTGCGAGAGAGGAGTAGGATTTATTAATACTTCTCTACTAGTCCTCGGAGGCTCTCTTAAGACATTAACTTCTACTAATCCATAAGCCTGTACGATTCTTAGGTAAAAACATATATCATTTATTCTGAGCTTATCAAGCAGCATATGTGATGTAAGCATACTATTTTTTAATTCTAAGAATCTCTTGCCTTGCCTGTCTCTACTAGCTGCTTCCAAGATTTTGCTTGTAAACATGAAAAACCAGGATGCCTTACCCGGAGTATTGATAGCTTCTATTAGTAAGCGAAAACCCCGTGGCCTAATACTAGGTGTAAGTGGCGGGTAAAGCGGGGGCAAATTAGTGGGTCACCAGGCATTAATCATATTATAATGACATTTATTAAACTACTACTGTGAACAGCTTGGGCGAGAACAAGTACTGTAGCAGGATTCGTGGAAGAATAGTGATCACAGATAATGAGGTAATATTAAGACGCATGGGTAGTTTATGGAAAAAAGCTGTTTCAGAAATTCTCACAGCTATCTACCAGTATAATTCTCTAATAAAGGGTACAGGATATTACCTTAAACCTATGCATGTTGTTGTAAAGAGATCGTCTAAAGGCCGTATAGAATACATCTATTATGGCAGGTACTGGTGGGAGGTAAAATACATTGGTAAGAAAGGCAAGACAAGTAGAGTAAAGTGGCTATATAGGGGCAATATAAAGCCGAGAGGTCTTCCTGAGCCGCCTTTAAACCCTCTTACTGGTATTAGTGTCCGCATAGAAGCTGATGATTTAATATTTGATAGACAAGTTTTTGAAAAACACAGGGACTTCATATTATCAATACTATGTAAGCAATAATTTTGCTTCTATGTTTACTTCCAAGCGTCTCAATCTTTTCCATCCCTCCTTAAGCATATCATTCGCTATGTCTATCATACTGCTAAGAACCGTATCACTAACTAGTTGCTCACCATTTCTCTTAATAGGAGCGCTCATTTGTATCCCGCTCATTATTTCAATGCTTATACCTTTCCTACTACAACTAATTATCCCGCTATGCTTGAAGCCAGATTCCCTAGCTACTTCTAGGAACTTATTTGCTATTGCTAGATCAGCTGCACTAACATGTAGTATTGGCCCCATCACATGTAACCATACATTATCAATGTTACCAAGATCCTCCAAGACACGTTTTATTTCTTTGAACCCGACAAATCCGTGTCTTTTAAACAATACTCTTGTGTCATCGCGTTCCCAAGGCCACTCTCCTTCTAATAAACTTATTCGCCCAGTACAACTACTAGTTGTAAAAAGACCCTGAATACTAAAGATCTTCTCTAGAAGCGTCTCTATGCCTTGATCTAAATAGCCTATTTCGCGATCCTCACGCATACGATTGTAAAATTCTTTCTTCCTAGCTCTCCATACCCTGATATCCACGTCACAGTAGTTCATACTAATCCCGTTACTTTTGCGTCTTAGAGTATTAGCGATTAAGTTTCTGTCTTAAGTACCTTATTAATAATGCCCGGTAAGAAAATAGGTGTAAAGCTTGATTAAAAACAACTAGCATATCTTAGTACCAGGTTTTACTTCCTCTGCCACTGTTAGCAACACTGGTTTTTCTTCTTTATCACACCCTGCTGCTAGGAGCATCCCCTGACTTATTAAGCCCATCATTTTCTTAGGTTTAAGATTAGCTACTACTATTATGTACTTACCTTCAAGTTCTTCGGGGGTATACCACCTGGCTAGTCCTGCTATGATTTGTCGTTCTTCAGTCCCCAAATCGACAATTAGTTTTATAAGATTCCTGGATCCGGGGACCTGCTTGGCTTTCTTGACTAGCCCTACTCGTAAATCTATTTTCTTGAAAAAATCTATATCAATAAACTCTGCTGGCTCGTTCATAGTGTTTCCCTATATTGGAGAGTGAGGATTGATTCTTATAGTTACTTTTTCATCTTATAGTATACTGTTTTTAAATAGCGTAGCATCTCAGGCATGTTTATTTTCATGGGACAAGCCTCCTGGCATCTGCCGCATACAAGGCAGAATACTGCTAGTGGTGCAGCTTTCTCCTCTCCTTCTAGTATAGCTGTCCAGTTTATGCCCATGGGGCCTCCATAAGTATATCCTCCCCATACATTAGCTGTCTGCTGCCATACAGGGCATTCCATCATGCATCTTCCACACTTGACACAGTGCAGCTGATCGTAGAAGTGCGGATCACTAGAAGCTCTCACCCTGCCCCCATCATAGAGTATAACGTGCAGCTCTTTTGGTCCGTGCGCGCCTATAACTTTTGTGTATTCTATATCAGCAGTACCACTAGGGCCGCCGATGACGGTCAGGTATCCCGGCGGGTAGAGTCCTGCATACATACTCTGAACTATTGCTTGTTTTAGTGCATCAATATATGTTGGCATAATCTTCTCTACGGATACTATAGCTATGTGTACTGGTGGGAGGTTGGATGTATGCCTTATATTCCCCTCATTTTCTACCAATACTATTGCACCAGTGTCGGCAGCTATACTATTAGCTCCCGTAATGCCTATGTCTGCATTAATGAATTTCTCTCTAAGAAAAGCCCTGACTAGTTTAACAAGCTCCTCTATACTCATGTCTTCAGAAGCATTAAGACCCTTAGATTTCAACAGCCTAGCCACACGTTCCCTGCTCATATGTAGTGCTGGGACAACAGGATGCATGGGTTTTTCATTAGCCAACTGTACGAGAAACTGGCCTAAATCTGTCTCCCATACCTCGCATCCTTCCTCTTCTAGGTGTTCCCGAAGCATAACCTCTTCTGAAACCATGGATTTAGACTTTACAATTATCTTGCCCTTACAATCACCTATAATGCTTTTTACTATTCTTAATAGTTCTCCTTTATCCCTAGCCAGGTAGGCCTTTGCCCCACTTTTTCTTACCGCTTCCAGGGTCTTATTAATATACTCTTCTAGATTATTAATAACGTGTTCACGTACTTTTCTTACCTCCTCAGCTAGTCTTTGCGCCTCTGGACGTTCTCTAAGCACTTCTTCTACTTTTGTTGTGAACATGTATACTGATCTCTTAAGCCCTGTCTGGAACTCCGTGTTTTCTGTAACCTTGATGAGTTCCTCGGCTATGTCTTCAGCTTTGGGTACAGCACTCATGACTCAGCACCATATGCTTTTGCCAAGTAGAGAGCTACGTCCTCTACACGAGCGGTCTTAGGAGCGGCTCTCACGAGATTAGCATAGCATATAGGACATAATGTTATAATGTTCTTGCTAGACTCCATAAGTTCTTTTAACCTTGTTTCCGCGATTTTATGTGCTAGTCTAGGAGTTATTGACTCTATCGGGCCACCACAACAATAAGTCATATTCTTTGTTCTGGCTGGCTCTACTATCTTAACTCCAGCTTCTGCTAGGAGTTTGCGTTGCGGCTCTACAACGTTCTCGTACCTACCATAAAGGCATGGATCATGTATGGTTACCTCGGTATCAAGCTTAGTTACAGGTCTGATACCGGTTTTCTCGAGAATCTCTAGGTAACTAATTACTTCTAGATCATAGTTATCAACATATTTAGGATAAACCTCTCTTAGTATATGGAGGCTGTGAGGATCTATGGTGATGACTTTTTTAACACCATGTTTCTTAAAAAGCCCGTAAACCCATCTAGCATGATTTGCGAATACATCATCTATGCCGAGATCATATAAGAGAGCACCACTATAAACATCGTCTTCGTATAGATACCCGTAGTTAACACCAGCTTTTTTAAGAAGAAGAGCTATTGATCTAACAACTTTATAAGAGCGCTCAACCTCTTCCTGCGAGACCCTGGCCACGATCTTTGATAAATCAATAAGTTTTCCAACCACTCTCGCCAACCTTAAAGCTAGTCCTGTCCCTCTCCTACTCTCCATGTCCTCTAATTGCCTAGTAAGTGCATTAATGTAAGGAATCAGTTGGTAAAGGCAACTTGTATAGAGAACCGTCTCGCCCCCTCTTGGTACATCTAACCCCCTAGCCCATCCACTACATTTTTCTGGGCTTACACTTAGTGGTGCTTTATACTTTTTCATATTGTCGACAATGAACTCCAAAACTTCTCGTATTGGTAGGACCATTTATTTCACCTCAGAAATTATACATTATCCATGTTATTAATATCTTAAAAAAGTTAAAATATATTAAGTTGTTACTAATTCTTTGGTGGTAATACTTCTCGGTATATTAAAGCTATTTCTTCTCAAATAATATCTAAAAGCCCTAACAATACCAGCTATATCGATTTGTGCAGGACACTGTGTATTACATGTTGCGCATAACAAGCATGTATAGATCCCTTTAAGCCCCTCCATACTCCATAGCCCTTCTCGTAAGGCGAATGCTATCATATTTACTCTCCCCCTAGGCCCATAGCTTCTCAGCATTCTGTTTGCCTGCAATGTTGGACAGACCCATTCACAGAAACCACAGAAACTACACCGTGAGGTCTCTACTAGCAGTTTCTCTCGTAGACTACTGACACGACTCTCCAAGGCTTCTTTACACCACTTTGCCAGGGTTGAGAATGTTCTTTGGATCGAAGATTCTCTTTATCTCTTTCATAAGATCCAGCGGTCTTGTCGAGCCTAATGCTTCAAACTCTATTTTTAACCCTTCTTTCTTTTCTGTACCAATACCGTGCTCACAGCTCATCGTCCCCTTCATGCTTATAGCTAACTTCATTATATCTATGTAGAACTTGTGTGCTTTCTCTCTTGCTTCTGTATCGCTGAGATCAAACCATGATATTGGGTGCAAATTGCCATCGCCTACATGTCCACCTAGAGTCAATGGCATGTTGTATTTTTCTGCAAGTTTTCTCAGAGCAATTACTGCGTCTACGAGTTTGCTTGGAGGTACTGCTATGTCTTCTATGAAAACAAAGATTCTTGATTCAGGGGACTTCTGTGTAGATGAAGCTATTTTTATAGAAGCCGGATAATAGTTCCTCCGTAAGTCAAACAAGCCTCTTTCTTCAGCTTCTTTTAGACTCTTTGCTGTGTATACTTGTCTAGCATTATTAGAGCGCATAATAGTGCCAAGCTCACTTGCTATCCTATCAACAGCTTCAGGCGCTGTATCTATTCCTACGAGAAGCATGTGTCCTTCACCTACTACTCTGCCTCCCATTGTCTCTACTGTTATCTTTGCTGTTTGTTCATCCAAGAACTCCATGATGTAGGGATAGTACTTCTTTTTCTTTATTTCCACAACAGTAGTCATCAAGTCTTTTAGTGATGGAAAGAATCCAAGCGCAATAGCTACGGCATCGGGTATTGGAGTAATTTTTACAACAGCTTCTGTGACAATAGCTAGTGTACCCTCACTACCAACAATAAGGCGTACTAAGTCGTATCCTTGCCTGCACTTTGTTGTTTTACACCCAACTCTTATAACACTACCCTTCTCATCAGGGATAACAGCTTCTAATTGCATAATCCATTCTCTCATTGTACCATATTTTGCCCCCCTCATCCCTCCAGCTCCAGAATTTATAGCACCACCCAGAGTAGCAGATTTTACAGATGCCGGGTCTACCGGGAACATATAGCCCTCTTTTAGGAGTGCATCATTTAGATCCTGGAGCCTTATACCAGGTTCAGCAACAGCATAGGAATCTACTATGTTATAATATTTCAGCTTATTCATTCTCTGCATATTAATGAGAATGCTCTCCTCGTAAAGAGGAGTAGTAGCTCCGACAAGCTCTGTTGAACCACCCTGAGGTATAAGCTTTATATCGTGCTTATAAGCATACCTAACTAGCTCGGATACCTGTCTCGTATTTTCAGGAAAGACTACTGCTAAGGCTTTACCCTCCAACAAGCCAGCATCTCTCGTGTAAAGACGTAGCACGAGCTCGTCGGTTTCAACACCCTCTTTACCGAAAATCCGGACAAGCTCTTTTATAACCTCGTTTCGAGACACCATAAGGTATAACACCTAGTGCATGTACTCAATTCTAGAAGAAACAATTAATTAGTTTTTCCTTATTGATAACTACTAATAATCATTAAATAAAACATCTTAGAAAATTTCACATCTTTACTCTCTTAATAACCAACCTGTCTCCAAGTATCGGGCCTATCATCTCCATGAATAAACGGGCAGCTTGTTTTGAATCAAAAAGCTTATTCTGTATATGAAATACTTTCTTCGCGCCATCACGTAAGTAAATAATTATGCTCGGCTTGACAAAGAATCTCTTCCCATTAAATTCTAAAAGGCTTATCTCATCGTATCTTATATACTCGTATCTACGCGCCCTAGCTAGTGCGCCTAGAAATCCTTCTCTCTCAACAACCTCTCTCATCACTAAGGAATCCCTGCGTGGTATCCCCATTGCAATACTGATAAGCGTTATAGGAGTAGAGTAATAAACTATGTGTATCCCTGTGTTCGAGAAGAAGAGATCAGCAACGTAAGACGGGTACATACCAGTCATTGCAAAATTAATCCATATCTTTAGCTTCTCCTCTTTCAGACGAACCTTCTTCAGCTCTCTTATTACTTCCTCTGGAACCTTTAGACTCTCCATGCGTATCTTTTCGAACTCTTCTTCTTCGCGGCTTCTTCTCATAACCATAATACATGCCCTCCCTTAATGCTTCATAACTCTTAAAAGCTGATCTCATGTATAAATATGATCCAAACAATATTATAAAGCCCAGGATCTTATCAAAATTAAATATAACATAGACTCCTACAGCAATACCTATTAATGCCAGTGTAAAAGCTATTCTAATACTTCTAGGAAGCTTCTCAACAGGTTTACCACTAAGTATTCTCTCTGCCCTAGCCTTAAGATAAGTTATTATTATATTAGTAGTAAATGCTGTCGCCATCAAGGCAAGCATAGAGTATAATACAATATTCCAGAGAAGAGTATTCACTGGCAATACGAACTTCTTAGCAACTATAATAATCGTCAGACTAATCATATAAAATAATAACTGGTACCGGTTTAGAAAGAAGAGGATCTTATATAAAAAAGGGAGTTGTGGTTCTTTTCCACCCATATCTAGGTTACCTATCTAAGAGGAGATTAATTCTACTCTTTCATCTTCTTCATGTGGTAGTAGCTTGACATCACTATCATTATCACTAGGCTGATTATATAGATTGCCCATAATACTGCTTTACCGCCAGTCCCTAGCTCGTGGTGTAGCACGTTCTTTTGTATATTGTCAATTATTACTAGTACGCTGAAGTAGCCATAGAAGCCTGTAGCCCACCACATGCCGAGAATCTTTAGCCAGCCTGGCTGGTAGTACTTTGGCAACATCTTGGTGTTGGCTACTATTGTTGTTAGGCTGTATGGCCACATCATTATTCCTGCGATGTTAGCACCTATTACTAGTAAGATCCATGGCTTCTTGACCTGTGCTAGTATGATTCCTATACCCCATGCTACGAATATTGTTAGTAGCCAGAAGTAGATCCAGTCTATTCTCCATCCTCTCTTCTTACCGATCATCTCGAATACTATGTCGGTGCTGTTTCTAACGAATACGTCTACTATGCCTAGCTGCGTAGTGAATAGTACTGCCCACTCCATGACACCGAAGGCATACTGGCTCCAATTGCCTATGTCAGCGCCCATGCGTGGTAGCACTTCTTGCAGCCACATGTCTATAGCTCCCTTCTCAGTGCCAGCCGCGTAAGCCCTAGCCATACCAGACATTATGAATGCTCCAGCAATGAGTGTTAGTGCGAATAGTATGAAGTGCTCCATGTTGGTTACATACCACCAGGCTTTCCACCTGGCGAGGTTGACTTTCTCGGGCTTAGCTATTATACCGAAGTCTGGTATTTCCTCAGGCTTCTCTCTGCCCCAGAGTATGAATATCGGGTTCTTAATTCTACCATGCCATGCAGCCATACCGTAGCCTTTCTCTCTAACCCACAGAGATTCTGATAGGTTAATGTAACCTCCTGCACCAGCGTATGCTAGGCCTCCTAGGTAGCTCAGCAGGAACTTGCTCCGCGCTGCCTCTGCCTCCGCACCAGTCTTACCAGCTAATATGAGGTCCCATCTTATTCTACCAATGTTGGCAAACTGGTCATACCAGTGGCCAAATCCGAGTCCGCCCTTGCCCGCGGCTACAATGCCGATTAGTAATATAATCATTAGCGCATAGGCTAGTATAACCAGCACTATCTCTGCTAACTCGATTGCACGATAAATCCAGGGGCCTACTACCGAGATCACCCAGATCAAGAACATCAGAGCTGCTCCTACAGCAGGCCAGTGAGCGCTAGCCCACTCATAGCTTAGACCACCAACAATGTAGCCAGCGAACTTTGCTGAGCCTGACACCCATCCTGGCCATACCAAGTGTAGGAAGCCGAAGATGAAGAATACCCATGGCCATATCGGGTGTAGTCTAGCCATTTGCCTGAACCAGGTCTCACCAGTAGCTACTGTCCATCTCATTATCTCTGTGTTTATGATCCACTGTGTGATAGCGCCGACCCAGAAGCCCCACCACATTGCCCAGCCATACATGGCGGTTATGTTTGGCCAGAACAGCGACTCACCGCTACCTAGTGATGCACCTAACATTATAGCTGAGGGACCGACAATCCATGAAATCTTTGGTACCTTGGGGAAGTCGTAGACTTTGAAGCCTGCAGGCCAGTGTCCTCTCTCAGGTACCCATGGCTCGCCTTCTGGAGCATCAGGTAGCTTGCTGTAGTCAGGCATGTGTTTTCGCTCGAAGATCTCGTCTATTTCTTCTTTACGAGAGAAATAAACTTCCTCTTCTGGTACGGCCATCTCATGCCCACCTGAGATTCGGTTGTGGTACTATTGTACTAAGTTCTACTGTATTTTTGGTTAGGTTTAGAATATAAATACTTTATCCCATGTATTCTATGTTTTGGCTGATGGTAATATTATGTACTGGTATTATATGACGTTATTATTGAAGATAATATGGTTATCTATTAAGTGAATTATCAAAATAGTATTTGATTTAAACAAAAATAATATGTCATTAACGGTGTTAAAAACAGACTCTCTTATCAGTCTACTATTTTCGGGTTTCTCTTGTACTCTGCTTTGACCACGAATGGGAATGTCACTGTTGTTATCATCGCCATAGCAATGACGGTTGTGTATATGTCTCTCCCTATTAGCCCGTACTCTAGCCCTACTAGTGTTAATATCATTCCTAGGGTTCCTCTAGCATTCATTGCCCAGCCGATAAACCATAACTGTCGTAGTGAAAGCTTTGAGACAGGCTTTGCCAGCATTGTGCCTCCTATCTTACCAATAAACGCTATTGCTGTCATAATTGCTAGTATTACTGGGTATTCTACGAGATAGTGCAACTCGAATTCTAATCCTATTTTCACGAAGAAGAATGGCACCAGGAAGGCCATGAGCATTTTTTCCAAGTATTCAAGAGCTTCTTCTATTTTTTCCTCTAAGTCTGGTCTATACTTGTATGCTCTACGCAGTGCCATTTGTGTGAAGAATCCTCCGAGTATCGCACCTATTATAGGTCCTAGTGCTAGTGCTGCACCTACTGCTGAGAATCCAAGTAGTATCACTAGCATCATCCAGAATAATCCATCCATATCGCCCCTGTATCTCACAAAGACTCTCTGCAAGATCTTTACCGCGATTAGTGATACAATGAAGAACAGAGCCACCATTGGCGGGAAGTGCTTTATAAATCCGTGTAAGCTCCCCTTAGTTATTAGTGCAAGAACCGCTGCTAGTGCTATGACTTCAATAACATCATCTACTACTGCGGCCATTACTGTAGCGGCACCGATTTTAGTATTCAATATGCCCAGCTCTAAGTATACCTTTGTAGCTATCTCCTCCGCGGTCACTCCGAGAACTATACCGACAAGGAATGCCGCTCTCCAGTCATATCCCAGATACGATGTATACCAGTATCCTAGAGCGAATGGTATTATAAACGATAGTAGTGCTATTGCTACAGAATCTATACTAGTCTTTTTGATTTTGTCTATCTCTATCTCCAAACCAGCTAGTGCTAGCAGGAATAATGCTCCTACTTCTCCCACATGTGATATTGTTGAGATTGCTTCCTGGTTTAGTATTCCCGCTTTTATTGATCCTATTCCGAAGATTATTCCTGCTATTATCTCGCCAACCATTTCTGACATTCCGAATCGCTTGAATAATTCTGCTAGTATGAATGCTGTAGCGAATACTATTAGTACGCCTACGACCCATCTGTCTGGTTCTGGTACAAAGCTCAACCATTTAGCTGTATAGACTACTGTTTCTTCCACTCCATGCCACCTGGCTTGGGAGGAGTAATTCGGTTTTGATAATTGCTTTTTTGTGCAATTTAAACTTATTTTTCAATCACATTATACTTATATGGCTATTCCAAAAACATTATATATTGGATACTAAAAAGCCTCCATTAAGAGCTAAAAACTTTTAGGCTTGTAGTAGTTTAACTTGGGGCCAACATGATGAGGCATGAACCTGCCAGCAATGTATTTGAGTTAACATCTTGCAACCTGAAACTAGTGGTTGCGATTAAACCTGCCACTGTCTGGGATTATATGGCTCCAGAAGATCGTGAGGCACTAAGTGGTGTAAGACTTCCACGTAACCAGATTTATACTAAGATAATTGGGGATTTTGATCGTGTTGTCTACTTTTACGATGGCGAGAATACACAATTGTACCTAGGCGGCCCTAATATCGAGTATAATATGATAAAATGTACAGCTAATTTATGCGGGGTAGCCGATGTTGTTGCTCAATACTTATTGAAAGACAAGCTTGGCGCCGGAATTTATATTGTGTTATTCAAGAGAATACTTAATTGTCTCTAGAGATCACAACTAGGGCATCCACCAGCGTATTCCTCTACTACAGCTCTTATTTCGTCTTTTCCTATCCTAAGTGTATATGGCGTTATTTTTCCACGTGGCCTAGGCATAGATGGTGGCATCTCCAATACTTCTTTTAGATCCTTGTCTACTTTTAGTACCTGTTCTTTCCGGCTCTTATCCCTGAACACTGTTATGCCTTTACAACCGAGTCTCCATGCAAGTAGATATGCCCCGCGAACATCATTAACACTAGCTGTATACGGCATATTAATCGTCTTACTTACAGCATTATCCGTCCATCTCTGAAAAGCAGCCTGTATTTTAACATGATACTCGTAATTTATCTCGAGCGCTGTTCTTAACAGGTTCTTTACTTCTTCCGGAACCCATTTGATCTTGCTGAGCGTCCCTCCATGTTTTGCGATCTCTACGAGATTTTCTAAGCTGAGCATATTGTTTCTTACAAGCCATTCTCTCAAGTAGTTGTTTATCTCGATGAATCTTCCTATACTACTCTCACGTATATAGACTAGTGCGAAGAAAGGCTCAATACCACTACTAGTACCTGCAATAATGCTTATACTACCAGTAGGCGCTATAGTTGTTGTAGTAGCATTTCTTATACCATGCTTTCTAATGAGTTTTCTTACAAGATCCCAGTTTACAGGCGGTCTCTCCTCAATAATCTCTCTCGCTTTTTTACTCACCTTATTTACATCATATAGTTGTTTCACATCTACTTGTGGCTCGAAATTAAGCCATCCATCTCTATGCCTACTATTCTCGTAAGCTGGGTAAGATCCTCGTTCTTTTGCTAGTCTAATGCTTGCAAGCTTAGCATTATAAGCTATCCACTCCATCAACTTGTCTGCAATATATAGTGCATCCTCGCTATCATACCGTATCCCCAGCTTTACCAGCATGTCCGCGAACCCCATTATCCCAAGCCCTATCTTACGCGTGGCTTTAACAGCCTTCTCTATCTCCGGGAACAAGTAGTTAGAAACATCAATTACATCGTCGAGAAACCTAACAGCTATCCTGGTATCTCGTGCAAGCCCTTCCCAATCTATATGTGGTTCTCCATTCTTGTCTAAGTATATATACTTTGAGAGATTAATACTACCAAGATTACATGCCTCCCAGTACAATAGCGGGGTCTCGCCGCAAGGATTCGTAGATCTTATCATTCCCAGCCCAGGTGTTGGATTATGCTTATTAATAGTATCTATAAAGACCAAGCCAGGGTCTCCTATTCTCCACGCACAATCAACTATTTTATCAAATAGAGCTTTAGCGCTAACCCGTCTCGCAATGTCTTTGCATTTCTCAAAAACCTCGAGTTCACGGCCTCTCCATGCTTTAAGGATCTCCTTACATTTCCTAGGGTTAACCAGGAACCACTCTTTTTCCTCGAGAACCCTCTTCATGAAAGAATCATATACTGCTACACTCAGATTGAAATTTTGGAAAACAGAGGGATCCAGGCATTTTGCTTCTATAAAGTCCTCTATATCAGGGTGCCATACATGCATTATACCCATCATTGCTCCTCTACGTTTACCACCAGACTTCATCACTTCGGCTGATATATCAAAAATCTTCATGAATGATAATGGACCACTAGAAGTACCACCAGTAGTCTCAACGATATCGCCTTGTGGTCTTAACTCACTAAAATCAAAACCAACGCCCGCACCGGTTTTCTGTATTTTTGCAGCAACATATACAGCCTTAAATATACTATCTATATCATCATGTACTGGTACCACAAAACACGCTGCTAACTGGCTAACTTTAGTTCCAGCATTCATAAGAGTAGGGCTGTTTGGTAGAAAACGATGCTGACTCATTAATTCATAGAACAGTCTCTCCCACTTCTCAACTTCATCTCTAGAACGTTCATACTTTTCTTCTGCTTTCGCAACAAACCTAGCTACGCGATGAAACATATCTTGAGGGGTTTCAATAACCTTGTTTGTAACAGGATCTCTTAGCAAATACCGTGAATACAGTAGTCTAAGCGCTTGGTATGTAAACATTTTATCTAGGTCGTTGATAGGCTTCTTTTCCTGCCCTGACTCCTTATATATCCTAATAAGGAGATAATCCCTAGCAACATCATTCCATCTAGGATCAATAACCCCCTTCTTGATAAGCATGTACTCTACTATTTCAGCAATCTTATCTGTATTTATCTCCCTATACCTACTTGTTTCATACAACCTGTTTATTTGATACAATACTTTACCAACTATCTCTTCTATATCTTTCAAACCTATACCATAGGGTTTAGCTGCTTTTACTACACTTTTGAATAACTTGTCTTTATCAAATCTCTCCCGCGAACCATTCCTCTTTACTACATAGAGTTCTCTAGATTCTATGCTCAAGTCTATCTAGCCTGCACAGTCTAGATAACCATGATGCTTCTTCTAACACATAGAATAATTACTCTGTAGCAGAATATAAACAATCATTTAATTGGCTGAGACAGGGGAAAAGTATTATTAGATAAAGAAAGACCTACATTGAGGAATCCGAGCCTCAGCTTGATCCTAGATATTTCTTTACTAGCTTCTTGAATTCTCTCATCCAGTAGGGGTTGTCAGGCCATGCTCTACTAGATACAATGTTCCCATCAACGACCACGGGCTCGTCAACATAAGTAGCTCCCGCGTTCTCTACATCGCTCTTGAGCACACCGTAGGCTGTCATCTTCCTGCCTTTTACTAGACCATAAGCTATAAGCACTAAAGGTGCATGACAGATGACAGCAATAGGCTTGTTCTTCTCAACAAAGTGTCTTACTATTTTCTCTACCTCGGGATACGTCCTTATATACTCTGGTAGTCTTCCACCAGGTATAACTAGGCCATCATATTCATTCGGGTTTACGTCGGAAAACGCCTTGTGTGCTCTAAGCTTATAGCCTGGTCTCTCAACATAGGTGTCCCAGCCTGGCTCAAAGAAGTGCACTACTGTCTCAAAGATCTTCTTGGTAGGAGCTGCTATCTCGACATCCCATCCCTCTTCAAGAAGGCTAAAGTACGGGTATGTTATCTCAAGTGCTTCTGCGGCATCCCCACCTATTATCAATATCTTAGGCTTCTTAGTCATCAGAAGCTCACCATAGCTGTTATCATTATGCCCCAGGTTTTATTAACCTTATCTTACGGAAAAGGAATGATGGAGCATTGGCTATGAACAAGGAAGAGGATGGGAGTAGTAGCAGGATAATCTATGGTTTTGGCACTGTTAGTTTCTTTACAGATTTCTCTACAGAAATGATGAGGCCAGTGCTACCATTCTACATCGAGAGCCTTGGTGGCACGGCTGGTTCTCTAGGTATTTTGATAGGTGTGTCAGAAGCTGTAAGCTACATACTAAGAAGTATTGCTGGGAGCATTGCTGATAAGCTGAGAAACTACTGGTTCTTCACTATAATCGGGTATGCTTTATCTAATTTTACTAAACCATTGATAGGAGTAGTGAAACACTTATCCATCATAGGTGTTCTCCTAAGCACTGATAGGCTAGGTAAGGCTCTTAGAAGCCCTAGCAGGGATGCTCTTCTAAGTTTTGTAGCTTCACGTCATCGAATGGGCAGAGCCTTTGGTATTCACAGGTTTTTAGATCAGCTAGGCGCATCAATAGCTCCAGTAGTAGCTGCTGCACTGTATATTTATGCAAGGCTTGAATATGGTAGGATAATAGTCTTGTCAATAGTACCAGGCATTATCGCCGTCATACTAGTAGTAGCCTTGTACTTCATGTACAGGAGTAAGATAAGACTTCCAGCCAGCGCAACCACCGTGTCTAGAAAAGCTTCTTTCAAAAAGATATGGGAGACCCCTATCCCAGGATTCCTAGTAGTACTAGCACTATACGGCCTAGGGTATTTCCATGTACTACTTGTAATTTTTACAGCTGAGAAGATTATTCAGGCAGGTATCCTAATAGCACTATACAGTATTGCGCAGCTATCTCATGCCTTTATGGGTCTATATTCTGGTAGACTATATGATCGCATAGGCCCAAAGCTCTTACTACTTGGCTCAATATCAATGATGTTAGTAGCTTTCACAGCAGTCAGAGAAGTATTCGCAGCTATTGTCCTAAGTATAATACTCTACGGTATACAAGAAGGTGTATTCGAGGTCACGCATAGAGCCACGATAGGAGTTTATACACCAAGAGAAATAAGAGGATTCGTGTATGGTGTATCATATACAATATTAGGCTTATCACTACTAGTGTCGAACTCTATTGTAGGCTACTTGCTAGATACTAGTAAAGTACTAGTTCAAGCATATATAGTCATAGTACAACTACTCTGTATAATATCTCTCATTTTATGGTCTAGAAAGCTGTCTAGGACTAGATGAGAAAAATGATTGTGAAAACTATTATTTACCCTGTAGGTGCAAGGAATTAGTAGATACTGCCCAAGCACGTTTATCTAATCATCGAAACAATGGTATCTGCACAATGGATGAGCAGAGCGTAATCAACTGCCTAAAAGATAGGGTATTGCCGAAACCTGTGTTTTGCGAAAATTATCGTACTCTAGGCGTGGTAAACATAATATTGGATTTATCAGGAGGCATGCCTAGCACTATTCTGATAAAGAGAGTAGAGGATTTAAGAGATCCGTGGAGCGGTGATATATGTTTTCCAGGCGGAAAAGTTGAAGAAGACGAGGATATCCTTGATGCACTCTACCGGGAGACGCTGGAAGAAATCTGCTTAGCACCAAAAGACTATGAGATAATAGGCTTTCTCCCACCCATGAGGCCCAGCAACTTGCCAGAGACTTGTGTAGTACCTGTTTTGAGTATTAAGTCGTCAAAAATACTCCCCCTACCCGGTCTTGAAGCAACTAGAATATATTATATATTATTAGATAATAAAATATTATATAGGATAAGAAGCTATCAGGCTAGGAAAAAGAATGTAGTAGAAGGCTATAGATTACATATGAATGAAGTAGTCTGGGGCCTTACATATAGGGTGTTGAACGCATTATTAGCAATACTGCATTCTTGTAGATCCTTGATTCCTCAGAGATCTTTGAGCAAAAGGTCTTCGTAAGTATCACCGCGCCGTATAAGTTCCAGCTCGCCGTTCTCCCTAATCATGTATACTGGAGGTTTTAATCTCCCATTAAAATTGTTGATAGCTTCTATATTGTAACCACCTACATGTAGTATCGCTACTAGATCACCAGGTCTAGTGGATGCTGGCAAGAACCTATACTTAGGTAGCCGTGGAAGCCCTGTTTTCTCACCTTCCAGATCGTGATAAACATCGCCGCTCTCACACAACGGGCCTCCTATCCTGAAGGGAGTGTCATGATACTCGTTTATTCTCGATATATTGATTATTGGATAGTACCATCTTTGATACCTAACTGTGGGTAAAACGGTTGATCCAGCATCAAGGATAACCCATTTCTCGCCATTTGCTCTTTCTTTGACATCCATAACTCTTGATAAGAGTATAGCAGCATCCGCGACAATTCTTCTCCCAGGCTCTATGTATACCACAACATCTTTAGGCAACTTGCTCAAGCTACTAGCAATACTAGATGTCGCATTCTCAACAGTAAAGTTCTCTTTGAAGAAATATGGCTTCTCTTCTCCTATAATATCTATTGGGGTAACCGTGTAGTCTACTGGCAGTCCTCCCCCAATATTCACGTGTTGTAACTCTATCCCCAGAGTATTCATTATCTCTATAGCTATATCAACAAGTTGCGAAACTCCTTCCTTGTACAAGGAGAGACTAATTAGCTGTGAACCTATATGTGTATGTACACCGCTTATTCGTAGATTCTTCAAATCGAGCGTTTTTCTATAAACATTTATAACATCGTCTTTTTCTACGCCAAACTTAGATGAAGGCTCAATACTTACAAAGCTTGTCTTACCAGATATAGGCAAGAGCACTCTAAACCCAGTATTAACTATCTTCTTTTGAGACTTAGCAATAGCATTTAACCTGTATGCTTCGTTGAAAGAGTCATTGTTTATCACTCCCACACCAGACTTTACAGCGTACTCTAGATCCTGGTAACTCTTGCCAGGAGCATTATAGACTAATGTGCTTGGCGCGAAGCCCGCTCTAAGACATTTATATATCTCACCAGGTGAGGCAACATCGGCTCCTATGCCAGTAGTCTTCATGATTTCAAGAATCTTTTTTATAGAACATGCTTTTACAGCGTATTTTATCTCGAAATCTCTACTAATAGCATGAAAGGACTTCGTCACCCTCTCTATATTTTCTAGTATTCTCCTTTCGCTATATACATAAACTGGTGTACCATGGCTTGCTATATCGCTTAGTTTATACCCGTCAAAGTATAGGTTGCCATCCTTGATACTATAATAATCTAGAATAGTTTTCCCCAAGGCTTGATTACACCAGTGCATTCTTCTATTCTACTTCATATAGAGTTATCGAAGACTATTTATTCTATGCCTCCGCGATATCTCTCTGGGCCTCCCATGGTAGAGCAAACTCCTACTCCTATAATAATAGACAATGTTAGAATAATTGATGGTACTGGCAGGCAACCTATAGAGAAAGGTGTCATTGTTATCGAGGGTAGCATTATAAAAGATGTTGGAAGCAGAGGCTCTGTAGAGCAGCCAGATAACGCTGAGATTATTGATGGAAAGAAAATGACTGTTATGCCCGGGCTTATTGATGCACATATGCATCTAACAGGTCTGAGAACAGGAGATTTTGTAAAAGAACCATTAATAACACCACTCGGAGTATTCTTCGCGAGAGGAGTAGTTGATGCTAAGGCTCTCCTTGAAGCAGGTTTTACTACAATAAGAGATGCTGGTAGCCTTATAGCTCTTCACCTTAAATATGCTATAGAAGAGGGAACGGTTCAGGGGCCAAGAATACTAGCAGCGGGTTATGTGTTATCACAAACATTTGGTCACGGGGATGAGCATTATTTACCCATAGAATGGGTCGATGCAAGAACTACAAAGAAACTAACCCCGCTAGTATCTCTCATATGTGATGGCATAGAGGAGTGCAGGAAAGCAGCAAGACATGCTCTGAGAGAGGGTGCTGACTTTATAAAAATATGTAGCACAGGAGGAGTTCTTTCTCAAAAAGACAGGCCGGAATACGTGCAATTTACTGTTGAAGAAACTAAAGCTATTGTCGAAGAAGCAGAGCACGTGGGCACATATGTTGCATCACACGCGCAGGGTGCAAGAGGAATAAAGAACGCGTTACTAGCAGGTGTACGGACTATAGAGCATGGAATATTCATAGATGAGGAAGGAATAGAACTTGTGCTAGAAAGAGAAGCAGTTATTGTTCCCACCTTCTCTATAGTTAAGCGTATTCTCGAGAAGGGGGGCGAGATAGGGATTCCTGAGTGGGGCCTCAAGAAGGCTGAGGAGGTAAACAAAGACCATATATCGAATATAAGAAAAGCAGCTAAAGCAGGTGTTAAGATAGCGACAGGAACAGACTTTGTAGGCGGTCCCGTGTTTAGGCATGGTGACAACTCGCTAGAGCTTCAATTACTAGTTGAGTATCTTGGCTTTACACCACTTGAAGCTATAAAATCTGCCACGCTGATCGCGGCAGATGCTGTAGGCTTAGAAGATAAGATAGGAAGCCTAGAGAAGGGAAAATTAGCAGATCTCATAATTGTTAAGGGTAATCCTGACTCCGATATAAGTGTTCTCAGAAACCCTGGAAACATAGTCTTAGTAATGAAAGAAGGCAAGATCTTCAAGAATACGCTACAGCAAATATAGACAAGAATACACCCCATTATGGTTTTTATTTCCCTCTTCCTATTTATATACTCAATACAGTCTTTGGGGCATACTATGACGAACTTCTGGGCCCCCTACACGCGTAGAGGAGACAAAGGAGTAACATACATTCCCTCTTATGGCAGGATACCTAAGCATCACCCCTTAGTCGAGGTTGTTGGAACACTAGATGAAGCGGCATCTTCGATAATGCTTGCCTATAGTCTTACACCAGTGAAGTGCTCAAAAGAACGAGAAATACTGGAGTGGAGTGCAAGAGTATTAATGAGAATAATCGGAATCGCGATACTGACAGGAGAGTATCGGGAGAGACTAGACCCCATGGAGATAGAAAGAGTGATAAATTCTATAACAAGCAGGGTTGAAATGCCTAGAGGCTTTATACTCCCCGGGGGTCATCCCGCTTCAGCTTCTGCCCATCTTGCGAGAACTATTATTAGACGATTAGAACGCCGCATGTCTTCGCTGAGAGAGCTAGTTGGTGAAAAAACTATTCCGGACGAGCTTCTCGCCTTAACTAATAGGCTAAGTGATTTACTCTATGTTGTTGCTCTAAGCATAAATAAATGCACAGGATTTCACGAAAAAATACTTGAGAAAAGCATTACGCCGCCAAGCGTGTAACAGTTCTCAGCGAGAAGACCTTGATGCAGGAACATATATGGGTACACGCCTGCCGGGCGAGTATAGTTTTAAAATACCGCGCTCAGCGAGGTGTCGCAGTATCTTCTTAGCAGCGCCGAGCTGTATACCATACCTCTCTGAAACCATGTAGGGTGTGAGAAACTTTGATCTAACAGCGTCTTTTGCTATCTTGTTAATAAGATCCTCTGATCCAGCCACATCATACATTGCTTGTACATATGTTGATCTAGAGCCTTTGTCCTCGTAGCCTTTTTCTCTCTTATCACGCTTCCTCTTGGGCATAGCCTATTCCTCTCATAAGCTGGCATTATATTGTAGCATTGAAACAGGTTAATAAAAACTATCCAGTCTTGTATACTAGTGAGAAATGATCCCATCCCTGCTTTCTCAATTCTCTACCTTTATACAGGATTTTACCAGAGCCTTTCTGACATTTACCTATCACATGGCATTCTTTTCCAAGAACTCTATGACATTCCTTGATAACAGTATCGAGGCATTCCGGCTTTACTGTAAAAACTGCTTCGAACTCTTCTCCGCCATACATTATAGCATTGAACTCGTCTACTACGGGATATTTTGATAAGAACTCTCTTGCACATGAATATATCGGTGGAAGTTTTTCCAAAGAGATATTAGTAAAGGAAGCCTCAGCTACTTGTGCCAAAGTAGTTGCCAGCCCGTCACTCACATCCATTGAACTCGTTATACAGTCTCCTACCCGATCCAGGAGTTCAGGAAAACGATTCAGAGCCGTAGGCCTTGTTGTTGCTTTATACATGCATTCATAACTTGCTATAATCTCCGGGTCTACGCCTTGATAAAGAGCCCAGTAGGCAGCGCCAGTAGCGCCATAATAGCCAGTTGTAACAACATAGTCTCCTGGGCGTGCTGTTGACCGGGATAACACTCGCGGAGCTTTGCCCAGGATAGCAATATCTATCCATGCATCAGTCTCAGACTTATTAGTATCACCACCAGCAATGTAGACACTATAATACTTAGCAGCCTCAAATATTCCTTCTACAAGACTCAAAGCGTCTTCCGGCACACTTACTCCTATAGATAATAAGAGGTAGAGAGGGTTTCCTCCTTTGACAAAGATATCACTAGCAGCCGCTGTCACGGCTTTCCAGCCAATATCTTTAAGACTAGCCCATGGCGGCTTAGAGCTCTTTATGCTAAAACCATCTATCTTAAGCAAGAAGTACTTGTCACCATGCCTAAAAGCATAAGAATCATCGCCTAATGGCAGAGGAACATCTTTTTCTACCAAACCCATCTCGACAGCTCTTTTTATACTGATACTTATTATATCACGCTCAGTATAGCCCATGCCGTTTAGGTCACCTAGCTATTTTTAAATGCTGACTAGTCAGTAATAAGTGGTGCTAGTTCTATGTCCCGGCTCTATACGGATAAGATTATCCTCACACCTGGCCCCACAGAAATTCACTGGAGAGTTAGGCAGGCATTATCAAGAAAGACTACTAATCCTGACATAGATAGAGACTTCTACTACACGTACTCCGACGTAGTACTCAAACTTAAGAAGCTTCTCGGAGCGGATAGAAGCTCTCTCTACGTGCTAGCCGGAGAAGCCATAATGGGTCTAGAAATAGCTATTTCAAACATTGTGAAGAAAGGTGATAAGATCCTAGTCTTGTCTAATGGTGTATATGGTGAAGGATTCGCGGAATTCGTTAAAGCATACGGTGGTGTACCAGTAATTGTATCCAAGGATTGGAGAGAATCATTCTCTAGAGAGGATATAAAGAAGGCTCTAGACGAGCATAGCGATGTGAAAGTACTCACATTAGTCCATTGTGACACGCCTTCCGGAATACTTAATCCTCTACAAGACGTGATCTTAGAGGCTAGGCGTAGAGGAGTCCTGACAATAGTTGATGCAGTATCAACTATTGGTGCAATGCCTATAGGAGTAGACACATGGGGTATTGATATACTCATAGGCGGTTCACAGAAGGCGCTGGGATGCCCGCCCGGGCTTACTATAATTACTGTTAGTGAATACGCATGGGACGCTATAAGAGAGAAGAACCCAGAAGGATATTATATGAATCTTCTACGTATCCGGGAGAGTTTTGAGAAAGAAAAAATCTTCCCATACACGATGCCGGAGAGCTTAATATACGCGTTAAACGAAGCGCTAGATATACTTATGTTCGAAGAAGGCCTGGATAATGTATATAGGCGGCACTTGCTCTCACGAAAAGCTTGTTGGAACGCAAGTATGGCGCTGGGGCTAGAGCCATACCCGTTAAAAATAGAATACTCATCACCTACTGTCACAGCATTACTGGTCCCTCAGGGCCTTAGTGTGGACAAGATTATAGAGAGAGCATGGCGGATCTATGGTGTACTCTTTGCTAGTAGCTGGGGTAAGCTGAGAAATAGGATTTTAAGAATAGGCCATATGGGACAACAGGCTTCTAGAAATCACGTACTACTAGGGTTTATAACACTTGCCAGGGTACTAGAAGAACTTGGATGGAAGGAGGTTAAAAAAGAAGATGTCATCAATGTTATAGAATCAGCGTTTAGGTAACTACATATGAGTAGTACTGGGCTCTTTTTGTTCTCCTGTATCTCTAACAACATGTGGTAATTCTTCATTAAACGTTGCTATTATGTATAGATAAGCGTTGATCATGTTAATTAGGGTCTTTACGAGTAGTTCTCTTGTAAGGTTATCGTGGAATAAGGTCTTTGCTACACTAATAGTGTTAAAATCAACTAGAGATGGTTGTAGCGCTATACTACAATCACTACAGACACTTATTAATCCCTTCAAGAGTTTTGCCGAAAACCTCACTTTTCCCTCTCTATTCTTACGATTTAGTTCAGCCAAGTGTACTGATGAAACCTGGACACCCAGTAGTATCACTATTCTATCATTAAACTTCTCTGGCTGGAAAATCTTAATGTTGACTCTGAGAGGCGGGGGCGTGAAGATATCAAAACCCCATTTTATCCTAAGATGGGGCGGTGCTTCCAGCTTCTTAACCTCTACACCTTCCTCGAGTAACCACTGCATTATTGTATCTTTTATATCAGTACTTTTCTTCTCCTTAGACAAGACTACCAATCCGCATGTGTGATTACGGTTTATGTGTGGTAAGTATCTCCTCTTCTGGGGGCGGGGGTCTTATTATGTTTGCTTTCATTAATGCCTCAAGAGACTTACGCGCCTCACTTATTATTTTCACAGCTCTTTCCCAGAGCTCTTCTCTACTAAGCTTTACTCTTGCTACACCCTGTTTTATTGACTGTAACGCTGCGGCTACCGCCTCATACGGGTATACCTCCCATTCATCCATTGTCGGTATTATATATTCTTCATGAATACCCTTTTCCTCGGCGTACTCGGCAATAGCTTCCGCAGCAGCAACGCACATCTCATCGGTCACAGTTCTGGCTCTCACGTCTAGGACTCCACGAAAGATTGCTGGAAAGCCTAAGCTGTTATTAATCTGGTTCGGGAAGTCTGATCGACCAGTAGCGACAATACGTGCACCAGCTTCTTTAGCCTCCCAAGGCCATATCTCTGGTATTGGATTAGCAAGCGCGAATACTATTGGGTCATCAGCCATCTCCTTTATCCACTCCTTCTTTATAACCCCAGGCCCAGGCTTGCTCGCAGCAATAACAACGTCGGCGTCTTCCAAAGCCTCTGCAATACCACCTACCCGGCCCTCCGCATTGCTCTTAGCCATCCACTTATACTTCCATGGATTCTCCTTCTTCAACTCTTTAGCATCTTTTCTCGAGGGATGTAGTATTCCCTTAGAGTCGACAATGATCATGTTACCAGGCTTAGCGCCAGCAAGCTCTAGTACGTCAGCAGTCTTGATATTAGCAGCCCCGGCACCTATGAGTACTATTTTAACATTACTCATCTTTTTACCAACAACTTTTAATGCATTGATAAGCCCGGCCAGTACAACCGTTGCTGTCCCCTGCTGGTCATCATGCCATACAGGTATATTTAGTCTCTTTCTTGCTTCCTCTAACACGTAGAAGCACTTAGGCGTGGCTATGTCCTCAAGATTTATACCGCCAAATACTGGTTCTATAAGTTCTAAAAAGTGTATGATCTCATCTGGATCCTGTGTTTTAATAGTAAGCGGGAATGCGTCAACTCCTCCAAGATACTTGAATAAGACAGCTTTTCCCTCCATTACAGGAAGACCAGCTTCCGGACCTATATTGCCTAACCCTAATATACGGCTGCCATCACTAACTACAGCAACATAGTTAGACTTATTGGTGTAATCATATACTTTCTCGGGGTAGTCTCTTATAATCTTACACGGCTCGGCAACTCCTGGTGTATACCATATGCTTAGATCACTTAGATTACGTATCGCGCACTTAGGCATTACTTGTAATTTACCGCCATAAAAGGCGTGGTAAGCCGGTGCGAGACGCCCAGGTCTTTTAGCTTTTTCTATAAGTTTATCTACATCATACAATGCACTAAACACCAATTAACGATCTGTAGTCAACATTAATAAAGACTACATGATATTAAGGAGCAAGTTTTACAAAAACTGAGGATTTAGTCTTTAGAAAGCATGCTTAATAGTTTTTCCTTTCCCCGCCTTCTAAGCTCGACTACATCATACATCTTAGTAGCAACGAGATCATGCTCCAAGTCGAGCTCAGTGTATATCCCTATAGCATTTAGTTTTTGCCGTGCTTCTTCTATGCTAGCTGTTCCAGCGAGCATTCTCGCTAATCTACTGTAGCGGTATAAGAGTGATGCATCTAGGAATACAGTGACAGCTGATAACATGTTTAAGAACACCTCTCTAGTACCTCTCCTTATCCTTACTAACCCGTAGCGTCCTCTAAAAGCTTCTAAAGGCATCCTGCTAGCCTCTGTATCAACTCCTCTAAGAGCCTCTAACACGAGGTCTATATCCCATCTAGTTATACCCTCAAAACCGAGTACAGCGCCTTTTTCAGCTAAGAAAGATAAGCGTCTCAACAATGTGTCAACAGGTATCTCGCCATCGCAGCCAAGCCCGTGGACAGCGACAAGGGTTCTCACACCATACTTTCTCTCCAACTCGGCTAGCCCAGCTAATCCCACTTGGTCTGCAAGAGGGCTTGCAAGATTTTCTTCAAAACCTTCTGCAAGAATATCTCCACCTGCATCAACTCCTACCACGAGATCGATGTCAAAAAACGCTACGGCATTATAGAGTGACTCTACTAAGCCTTTGACTCCTTTATCGATAAAACTTAGAAGAACAGGTATTCCAAGGTTTCTAGACACCTTTGACGCCTGTATATAAAAGCATAAACCCGCTCTACAAGCCATAGTAGTGGGTATGGCTAAATGCGTGTTACATGATATCACGATAGAGCCTCTGAGGTCTAGGGGGGAGATGGGCCCAGGCGCGGGGTCCACAACATATCTCTCCCAGGGAATAGAACCTATAAACCTGTCGACATCAAAGAGTCTAAGCCTATTATATAAGTGAATAGTTGATACTATATCACCGCCCCCGCCGACACCTATTAATAATACTCTCTCTGCCTTATACTCTTCCAGTATCTCCTCAAGCACTACTTACTTCACCGCTGTTTGGGGGATTGTTCTGAGCCATTATCTGTTTTATCCATACGACTCTCTGCGGGAATGGTATTTCTATCCCGGCTTCTTGTAATGCCTTCTTTATCTCCCATAAAAGCATTCTCTTAGCCTCAAGCCAGTACTCTACTGGTGTCCAGAATTTTACTTCGAGGTTTACGCTGCTATCGCCAAGCTCGCTCACAAACACTAAGGGCTCGGGTTCTGAGAGTACATAAGGGTTGTTTTCCAAAACATTAAGTATAACACGTTTAGCCTCATCCGCGTCATCAGCATAAGATATACCTATTACATACTCTACTCTTCTCGCAACAGTCGATGTCAAGTTTTCAATAGTCTCAGTAAATACTCTGTCATTGGGTATTCTTATGAATATCCCGTCTCTACTCCTAATCCTTGTAGAAAATATGCTTATATCGCTCACAAATCCCTCTACATTACCTAGTCTAACCCAGTCGCCCATCTTTAGTGGCCGGTCAAAGTACAAGAATAATCCTGATAACAAGTTGGAGATCACTGTCTGGCTAGCAAATCCTATTGCTATGCTTATGAAACCACCTATAAGAGCTAGGCCTGTTAAGTTGACATCAAGTATACCGAGCGCAACAATAAACCCTATTGCAACTATTATGTAGTATAGGGTCTTACTGATGAAATTAGCTATGTTAGGCGGAACAGACCTTACCAGGTATTTTCTCGAGGTGTTCCTGACAATTATACCTATAAATAAACTTGCTAACACTATGCTTGCAACAAGCACTATATCTACTACATGATTAAACAACGAACTTAGATCTACAGTATACCCCAAGAAGGTGGCATTCATCGTCATACACCCCATATCATTACGTACTTATCATTATTAGCTACGTAACGGAAGCCGTTAGACTCGGGATAAGGGCCAGGTCTTGTACCCATGTAGTGTTCGTCACGAACCATGACTGTAGCTAGCCTGGGGGATTCAATGTTCATAAATATCCTCGGCCCAAAAACCCTCTCTAAAGAATAATGATATCTTAGCCTCCCGCCAGGAATTATAATTCTAGTAACATTGACCCAGCTATTAGAAGAATTAGTTATTATTAACAATGAGAGTGCTCTAAAACTCTGGCTTGGAGGTCTCGAGCTATAAGCTTCTGTATATATTATCCTCCCTATAATACCCTGCTCGGGTGTCCCATATACACCGTACTTGGGTGTTTCAGGACTAAAAACATCTATTAATCCGTGAGGTTCCAGAGCAAATACCCCTATCTCTACTGGTAGATAAATGTATAGTTGAAGAGTTTTCCCCGGAGCAATAGCTATAGGGTTAACAAGTCGTACATATATCAACTGAGTGAGTCTAAAAGGTGTGTGAAGAGGGGCTACTGGATAGATACCTATTCGTCTCCTACATGAAAATTTCAGCCTAACAGGTTGCAGTACTCCATTCCTCTCATAATAGCATAGGTTATGTGTAAGTCTCTTAACTACTATACTGATACCATTTATCGCGCTACTATACTCCTCGCCAATACTGTACTCGCCGTACATTTCTAACTCGTTTACTAAAGGCTGTATTAGTAACTAGGTTTAAAAGTCAACACCCCAACATGTAGTAGTTATGTAATAGCATAGTCACGGCCTAGAACTGATTTGACAAGCTCACGGCTATAGCCAAGTTCTTGTAAAAGCATTATAAAACGCCAAATCTCGTGACCCGGCAGCGTGTTAAGCTTTATATCTATTAAAATACGTGTTTTTTCTCGTTCTGGTACTCTTAGTAGCTCCATTGCCCTGTAAAGTCTTCGTATAGTACTCGTATCCACCCTGTCTCCCATCATTTATAGGCTCGTTAATAAAAGGTTCTAATAAAAAGGGTCGGGCCTAGAAGACTGGTATAACATACACCAGAAGAGTATTCCCGTGGTATCACGTTTTTAATGAGAATTATTGCTGATTCTGGTCGGTCAGACGCGGGTTCGTTCAGCATCTACTACTAAGCCCTTGTAAGCATCTTCATCCCAGGCACGCTGCTGGATCTAGAGGACTAGTACTAAAGTAATCAATATTAATCAACACTGCCCAGCACTATTACTTTAACCTATACAGGAATATATTATTTGAGGAGACCTCCTCTAGGCGAGTAGATTGATGGAGAGAATAGTCACGCCAAGACTAGTATATAAAAAGCCTAGGCTAGTCTCTCTTAGAAAGATACCAGCAATGAGCGGGTTAGAGGAATTCTTTGCCACAAGCTTTACTAAGAAGTACCTATACTTGGTAGAGTACGAGGTTGATTTTAAAGGACTAATAGTTCAGGATATGCGTGTTAATAGACTAATATTGTTAAAGCCAGGAAGTATGCTCAGGGTACGTGACCCAGAAGAGACTGTACAGAAGTGTAGATGGCATAATGGTCCTCTACACAAGCTTGACGATCCCATGCAACGCAGGTATTGTGTAAGACTCTCGGTAAGCAGAGTACATGGTTATTGTGTGGAGCATTCATCCTCGCTTCGTGCACTTTATGATAAATGTTTTACTGGAGCTGGCCACTACTCGCTTGAGGCTTGTAGGAAGCTTGATGAAAGCCTCGGTACACGGGTAGTATACGCGGTTTATCTTCTTGATTACGGTTCTGATAAGTTTAAGATAGGCTCTACGAGGATTTTCAGGTTTATTGAGAGAATAGCTGAACAGCCACACTTAGCAGCTACAATAGTGTACACTAGCACTAGTGCCTCTAAGGCACGAGAGATGGAGATGTCGTTAGGCAAGCTTAGATGGTTCTCGGAAAAACCGAGGCATAATAGGCTAGCCAGTGTCTTGAAAGGCAGTATAATAGATGGTGCAAGACGAGTTTTTGCTCTAGTAGAGGAGATCAGTAGAAAAACAGGTATGAAACCACCGCCTATCTCCTCAATTATCACTGTTAGACAACCTAAAAAGGAGATGTCGGTTGCTACCTGCGTAGAGAGCATAGAGAAAATTGTTGATGCAACACTTAAACTTGTAGGCTACTGGGGCGGCATGTTGTTTCTTAGCGATGATGATAAAACCTACTGTGTCAGAGAATCGCAGCTTATCCATAGAGACTCTATAATAGCACTAGTTAAGGATGTATAATCATGGCAGAGACCAGGTTCCCTTATAAGAGCTACAGGCCTGGCCAGCGGGAATCTGCAGAACTCATAGCTAGTGAGATAAGGAGAGGATCTACGATAGCTTTCCAAGCACCTACAGGTTTTGGGAAAACTATAACGATACTCTACGCGATATCGCTTGCAGGCTTAGAAAAAACTATATACACTGTTAGGACTAGAAACGAGCTTACACCACCTTTCAGGGAAGCTGTGAGAATAGGTCTTAAACCATGTTTTCTCTACTCTAAGAAAAATATGTGCCCGCTTCTAGGAGACCCTAAGAGTGTTAGCGTAGAAGATTTCTGGGAGAACTGTAGAGAACTACGCTCAAAAGATCTATGCCCTTTCTATAAGAAGTTGAGAGAGAAATCAGCAGACGATATCTTATCAATCTTATGGAGCGGGGTTGAGTCACCCTTTAGAATAGTAGATAAACTCGCGGAAGAGGGTTTTTGCCCATTCTATTCTTTAAAAACTGTCTCTGAGTATTCTGATATCCTGATACTAACTTATCCCTACATCTTTAATCCCTATATCAGACGTGCATCTATCGAGGAGGAAGAGCTTAGCGAGTCTGTGCTAGTAGTAGATGAAGCTCACAGCCTCTTAGCAGTTATCGATATGATTGAACAAAGAATTTCACAGCGTAAATTGCTATTTGCAATAAGGGAGATAGAAAGATATGCCCCAGAAGCCGTGGATCTCAGAGAACGGTTGGAGAAACTACTAGTTTTCTTAGAGAGTCTTCTCCCAGGACGCGGCTACAAACTAGTACCTAAGAAAGAAATCATGAATATACTTGGCGACCCCGACGTCTGGGTAGATCTAGCATATGAGATTCGTAGCAAAAAGATACTAGCGGCAACAACGCCTACTCAACAGATAAGGACAAGAGTCCATGTACTAAGCATAGCATACTTCGCGCTAACATCCTCTCTTGATTCTTATGACGTATTCATAATAGAGCATAAAGGGCTCAGAAGCTTTGTGGCAAAACCAATAGACTTGTCTATCATTGTGGAAGAACCTTTCTCGTACCCCAAGTCCGTAGTATTAATGTCTGGAACACTGCCTGATAAAGAGTATCTACAGGACGTCTTCGGTATAGAAGACGAGATACTATACCTAGACGTAGAGGAAAAATTTGGCCCAGTCTTTCCCCCTGAAAATACAACTACATTGCTTCTAACATTCGTTACTTCCAAGTTTACGAGAAGAACTCGAGAGATGTATGGCAGGATAGCACAAGTAATTGATCAAGCGAGGACACGGATAAGAAAAACCATACTAGTAGTCTACCCAAGTTACGAGTTTATGCAAGAAATACTTAAGAGGATAACCTTAGGCAATCACGACATAGTAGAGACTGAGGATACGAGAATAAGTAGTGTAGAAGACCATGTCCTGAGATACGGGGACGCAACAATACATGCTGTTGCTGGAGGAAAATTGTGTGAAGGCATAGAAATCCTTGATCCTAAGACTAGTGAAAGCATGATACGAGGCGTAATAGTTGTTGGTGTACCTTATCCACAGCCAGATGACTACATTAACAGGGTATACAGACGGCTAGCTGCTAAGATAGGGTTAGAAAGAGCTTGGGAACACTTGTTCATGGATACAGCAGCTATGAGGGTGAGACAAGCACTTGGAAGAGCTATTAGATCTGAAAGAGATAGAGCAGTATTCGTGCTTGCCGATAACAGGTTTCTCGACTCAAGACTTAAAGCTAAGCTGAGAGTCAGGATAGATAAAGTAGTAACTAGTTTTGAAGAATATGTTAGATCATTAATACTAATATCAGATTTTCTCGACTAGCACACTAGGTTATTCAAAGACTTCGGGGCAAGTCATGGATATTAGTTTCCTAACATTTTCGAGTGTAGGATTTTTTCTCACTACTTTTATGAATCTTGAACCAGAGTGTATCCCTAATCGTTTAAGCTCTTTAATATAGTCTTCTAGGAGCTTCCTACCCTCGGAGTTTAAAACTTCTTGTTTAGAGTAGTAGAGAGTTGTAAACATGTAGAGTTTTCTAGCTAGAGAGATCATGTAATCATTATCCAACAGAGGACATCCTCCAAAGTAGTTCTCCTTAATTGATTTAGATTAGGCAGTCACTAAATTATTATTCTCCTTATTATTATCTTGAATACTACAATAATCGCTATGAAACTGAGATGGTGATGGAATGCCGTTAGAAAAACTAGTGCTAGAAAATGGTCTAAGAATATATATTGACAAATACCAGAGCGATACTATTTCAATAGCTATACTAGTGCATATAGGCTCGATATACGAGGAACCGAGATACCGTGGAGTATCCCACTTCGTAGAGCATATGTTGTTTAAGTCAAATAAGAAGTATTCTTCTAAAGATATCCTAAGGGTAATAGAGCTTAGCGGAGGGTACATCAATGCTTTTGTCGACAGAAAAGCCACAACTATTGTTGCAGAAATACTCAGCGAGGCTTATGATAAACTTATTGATGTACTCTACAATATCTATGTGAATGATGAGTTCTCGGAAAAAGAGTTTGAGGCTGAGAGGAATATTATTTTAAGTGAGATATCAGAGCATAAGAACACTCCTTCAAGCTGGATCTCTAATCTCCTCTTACTAAGTCTCTATGGGGATTCGGATCTCGGGGCACCTATAGCGGGTACGCATGAGACTGTGAACAATATAACACGAGAGTATGCAGAAGAGTTTAAGAGGAGATACTATGTACCATCAAATACTGAGATAATACTATGTGGCCCGGTAAATCGTGATAAATTAGAAGCTCTTATTGACATATTTTCGAAATTAGAGGATAACAAAACTATTCTCAAAAAACCTAGTAGGAGCTATAAGGGGCTTATCATAGATGAGAGAGAAGATATCGACAAAGCCTACTATGGTATGATATTCGAAGTCGATACGAAAGGTATAACACCGTCTAACATGATGATCCTAGACCACACGCTTTCAAGCGGTACCACAAGTATATTGTTTCAAGAAGTCCGTGAAGCCCGTGGGTTGAGCTACGATTACTATAGCGAATGGGATTGGCTTATGGATACTGCATACTTCTCTATATCGATAAATGGTGTAGAGCCGGACAAGGTTAGTTATGCTGATAACATTCTTTCTTCGATTAGGGGGCTCGTAGTAAAATACCTGCGAGACAAGGACTATGAGGAGGGCCGCAAAAGATTCTATAAGTACGCGACTAGAGTAAAACATATATCAGGATTCGATAGAGCATGGCTTACGGCTTCTCTTATAAGTAATAAACTGTATGTAACCATAGAGGATCTATTAGATAAGACTATTAGTTCTAACTGGTTGGAAATGGTAGAAGATATAAGGATAACAAAACAAGCCAAAGCTGTCATAGAGCCTAGAAAGGATAAACAGAGCTCTTAGATAGTCTTCGGAACCAGCACGTATTAATGGTGGCTAGGGTGGGGGTCAGAAAGTATTTTGTCTTAGCATCCCCAATGGTACTATACTACACTATAGGCGTGATAGGGTTCTACCTACCATTATATGCTAGAAGTATTGGAGCCAGTTTTACACTAGTCGAGCTTTTAGCAACAGCATACTATATTGTTGCAACTCCTATGTCGTTTGTCTACGGAAGATTAGCTGATATCTTTGGTAAACCACGACTTCTCCTACTTCTAGGAATAGGTATAAATACAGTAGCTTGTAGCTTTATGGCTTTCTCGAGAGATCCGTACGAGCTGCTGGTTTTAAGAGCCGTACAGGGCTTCGCACTAGGGGCGGCAGTGCCTCTAGCCACAGTAGTTGCAGCTGAGATTATAGGAGTGAGGTCGGGGGTAGGCTTATCAGGAACCTTTAGTGGGATAGCATTTACGCTGGGATCAATCATTGGTGGCTTCCTCATAGCTTATGCAGGGTTTACATTAGCGTTTCTAAGCGTAGCAATATTCTCAGCAGTAGCCTTTGTGTTGTTAGCTGTAGCAGAGATGCCTGAACACGGGGTTGCAAGGGAGAGTAGTATCAGGAGAATGATAAGCGATCTAAAGGTAATGCCTTTTAGTATCATCATAGTATACCTGGCTCTCCTCTTAAGAACTATTGGTGGTAGCGGGGTTTTTGTCATAATGTCTGTATATCTAAGAGAACTAATCGGTGCATCAATGATTATGCTCAGTATAGCGATGGCGGCAAACCCGTTTGTACAAGCATTATTCATGAATATGGCAAGCAGCATTTCTTATAATAGAGAAAAACTGTTCTACTCGCTCGGCATGCTTCTCACAGGATTAGTGTTTCTCATATACCTGGTCGCAACAAGTGTGTACCATATAATACTTGCAAACGCACTATTAGGTTTCGCATGGTCTTTCATAATGACGTCCGGAAACATCTATATAATTAGGAATGCACCGCAGCGGGTAAAATACACAGCCGTAAGCCTTTTCACAACAGCGTTCAACGCGTCCTGGATAATCGGGACAATACTAGCTGGTCCTGTAATGGATGCTTACGGGATAAAAGCATGGGTCGGGATAGCCCTAATACTATGTTTGTTTGCATCAGTACTCCCCGTATTTATGAAGTCTAGAGGCGAGTAAACGGGATATTTATAAATTCATGAGATAAAATCCTAGATACTCAGTATCTGTGAGATAGAGAAAGCGAGGTTGTAGAAGACATGGGCTTCATAGATCCCCATATACACACGATATTCCTAGGTTTTGAAGAACTAAGAGAGATGACGGATTCAGGGTATGAAACAGTCGTCACTCTAGCATTCATGCCTGTGCAACCACGAGCTCCAGAGTCTCTAGCCGATCATTTCGAACAATTATTCGCAGAACAAGAAAGAGGTAAACGCATTGGACTACAAGTATTAGTAGGGGTAGCTCTCCACCCGAGAAATGTTCCACAAAAGAACATAGACAAGTACCTGAGCATTGTAGAAGAGTACATAGAGCAGGCACACGTCATAGGCGAAGCAGGCTTAGAAAACGCGACAGAGCACGAAGTAGAGGCTCTCCGTAAACAGATAAGACTAGCAAAGGAATACGACAAGCCCATAATAATCCATACCCCCAGATCCAACAAGTTCGCAGTCACTAAGAGGATATCAGAGATAATAGAACAAGAAGGGATTTCGGGAGACTTAGTTATAATAGATCACTTATCACCTAACCCCAGGATCATAGATAGAGTTAGAGATCTTAACACCTACCTTGGATTCACAATACAACCTGGAAAATCCAGTATCCACGACATATTGTATATATCGTCAGAATATCCCGATCTTACTGATAGGATAATAATAAACAGTGATTCAGGAAGAGACGCCTACACACCCCTAGCAGTAAAGAAAGCTTATGAACTCTTGGAGACAGAAGCTGGTTTTAAGAGAGCTTACCAGTTCGTATGTCTGAATGCTAGAAAAATACTCAGGATATGAGACATCCTGGTAGCAGGAAGAGATGCTGAGATGAACATAGGGCTAGCTTACGGCTTATTAGCTACTTTTTCTTTCGCATTATCCCCAGTATTTTACAGTATAGGTTCGAAAGGGTTATCACCGATAGAAGCAAACTCTATCAGAGCTCTATTATCTTTTCCAATGACGTACATGCTATATCTTGGAGCTACCGGCAATGCCACACCGTACCCCGGTGTCGAGGCGCTATTATGGAGTATAATATTATGCATAGCAGCCAATATTATTGGTGACACACTGTTTCTAGCGACAATAAAATACCTTGGACCATCAACGGGCTTAGCCATATCCAACATTTTCCCATTATTCTCGATAACTTTCGCTGTAATCTTTTTACGGGAAGAGGTATCATTATATTCCCTAATCGGGGTCTTGCTGGTGATCCTTGGTATCTTCTATATGTACTTCTCATTAGGCGGATTACTAGATGCTAGGAAAGGGGTTCTACTAGGTATTTTAACGGCATTAGCATGGGGTATAGCAATAATGCTTATGAAACCAGCTTCTGAGAAAGTCCCAATAATGGATCTAGTATTGTTTAGAAACCTCTTCTTACTACTGTTCCTAAGCCCCATCATTATTAAGACGTTAAGGAAAACGAGTAAAACAAACCTCGCCGGGCTCGGGATCGGCGGCTTCTTTGGCATAATCCTCGGGTTTCTGGGAGTACTAGGTGCTGTAAAGTATCTTGGAGTCACAGTAGGCTCTATTATGGCTTCAGCAGCACCTGTACTAACACCATTATTCTCCCAAATAATGGTGAGAGAGAACATAACCATAAGAACTGTTACAAGCATAGTCTTAACAACAGCAGGTGTTATCACAGTAATATATTTCTCTGGTTAACACATAATATCTCCTGGTGCATCTCGGTAATGACTAGTATAACTCTTAAACTAAGAGAAAAAGCTAGTAGTATATGGGAGAAGATATTTGAGCACCCCTTTGTGGTAGAATTATACCAAGGCACACTACCACGCGAGAAATTCGTATTTTACGTCTTACAAGACTATAATTACCTAGTAGGCCTTGTTAGAGCATTAACGATAATAGCATCTAAAGCAGACTTCGAGACTTCTCGCAAGATACTAGAGCTAGCACATGCTGAAGCCACGATTGAGATAAAGAATTATGAAGAGCTCTTATCAAGACTAGGATATACGCTAAAAGACGCCATAAGTATAGAGCCTGCTCCTACAAATATCGCGTATACCAACTTCATGATATCTACTAGTGCATTAGGCACGGTATGGGAGGGTTTAGTAGCCTTACTCCCCTGCTTCTGGAGCTACGCAGAGATAGCAGAGTATCATAGGGACAAGTTAGAAAAGAATCCTGTATCCCTGTATGTCGACTGGGCTAAGGTGTACTTGTCGGAAGAGTATAGAAAGGTGGTCGACGAGCTTCGGGATCTCATAGATTCAGCAAGCATTGGAACTAGTATAGAAAGACTAGAAAGTATATTTATCCAGGGTAGCAGGTACGAGTACATGTTTTGGGACATGGCTCACAATATGGAGAAATGGCCTATCTAGACTCGGTAGCCGACTAGGCATTATCCTGCATCATATCCAGGAACTCGCTTAGCGGTACTTTACCACGTAGTTCATCATAAATACCTGTCTCCCTCATTACAAATTTCTCCCAACTTCTAAGAGAAGGACATATGTAGCATCCTATCCTATAGAACCCCAAATCGTACAATGGGTTTAACCCTATATCATTTTTCAATAAATAAGTCTGAACATGAACAGTTCCCCACATTTTTAGTGGGGCTAGTTCTGTTATACCTATTCTCGTATTTATTCTAACGGCAGGTCTTCTCGACCGAGGCTCCGACTCGGAGTCACGGTCTCCAAGCACTAGTATTGTTGCTTCGGGGTCTGTGATGAGATCTTTAATAGTTTTTTCAATAGAGTTTACTTTCATAATAGTACACCATCTATTATCATGAGTAGGTAATTCTCTACGTTTAAGTATCTCTTTATCCACGCCAGCATATGTAGTGATAACTCTGATACCAAGCTTTTCCGCGAGTCCCTCTACATAGTACTGTGTATGAGGAAACTCTGCCCCGGTATCACAATAAATAGCTGTTACCCTTTTCTTCCCGTACGCTTTTAGAGCAAGAATTAATGCTGCTGTACTATCTTTGCCACCGCTCCAGGGGATAATAACTGTACTGGGGTTCGGGAACACGCTTTTCATAAACATGATAGTCTTATCCTCAAGTTTTCTAACAATAAGCTCGTTTCTCCTGATAACCTTCCTAAGACTCGGTCCTTCTACATATCGTTGACTCTTGCTTATGAATTTGAAAGATGGCTTAAAACCACTATCTGGTATCTCCATGTATCCTACTAGTTTATTACCAGCATAGACCTTATGTAATCCACCAAGCCCTCTTATCAACAGCAGTGTTCCTTCAAACTTGTATCCAGCTATCTTGCTTAAAACCTCTACTCCTTTACCATATACAACAAAGCTATCAGAATACGGTTCTACTAGGAGATCATCTATAAGACCGTATCTTGGTGTAAAAACATACGACCCATCATGCCATCCAACACTATTCCTTATAGTACTCCTAGCCTTCTCTAATTCCCACATTATGTGTTCTAGCCTAGTATTTCTTACTTTACCGCGTGGCAGGATATGAACGATAAAGAAGTTGTCAACGTATCTCCTAGTAATCTCTAATCCTAGTTCCTTGTCCTCTCTGCCCAACAGTAATACTGTATAGAAGTAGCTCTTACTGCTCTCACCTAATAATCTACTTAATCGCGCAGCAACATCCTCTATTCTACGTGCTCCTTTAAGAGTATCTACATCGATATCCCACTCTGGGTAAAACAATCTAAGAGACTTCTCCACGGCGCTTGCATCAGATCTTCCACGAACTACTACTCTTAGGTACTTCATCTCTACAAATCTAGCCGCTCTATTTATCTGGAAACAATAATACTTTTTGACATTTATAAAGCATAGTATTTAGGTTATACAAGTGAGTTTTTCAGAATATGTCTTGCAAAATAGTTTTAAAACAAGAAGAGACTCATATAATTACCCGAGTCATCACAGGATCTTTGGAGCATATGAGTATAGGCAGGGTTCGCAATTGAATATCGATGTGGTATCACTAGCTAAATCAGTAAGTACTGTGCTGACACAGGGTATTAACATAATTAGGGTTTCAAATACCTTGTTCATAGCATTATCTATAACACTATATTATGCGAGCATTGTGGCCTACACGCTCAGATGGAGGTTTGTGTTAGAAAAAGCTTGTAGAAAAACAACTAGTCTCATAACATTATTCCTCGTGAATGCTTCTTCCATATTTGTAAACAATATAACACCTTTAAACAGGGCAGGCGGCGAGCCTTTGAGAGCATTATGGCTTGCAGCACAACAAGGAGTGAGTAAAGCTAAGGCCTTTATGACAATAGTGTATGAGAGATATACGGAACTAGTGCCTGTAGCAGTAATCTTGATATCAGCCCTGCTAGCTAGGACGACGCTGCTTAGACCCTATTCATGGCTTCTACTCATTATACTACTAGTGGTATTAACACTACTACTCATAACAGGGTATAGTAATAAGCTAATACTACCGATAATATCAAGATTTTCTGGGAAGAAGTTAGTCTCTAGGGCAACCTTAGAAGACGCATGGAGTACTCTCCAAAACCTTATCAAGGATAAAAGCTTACTAATGAGAGCACTGGCACTGAGTAGCACTGTATGGCTCATGGAGCTTCTCAGATTATGGCTTATAGGATTATCTGTAGGCGTGAGTCTCTCTATGTATGATCTCGTCTACGTAGACGCGATATACATTCTCTCAGGACTCTTAGCATTAACGCCTGGAGGATTAGGTATGGCTGAAGGCGGGCTAATACTAGCATTAAGCACCCTAGGCATTAATATAGAAAAAGCAGTAGCTATAGCGATAATAGAGCGTTTGATCTCGTACGGGCTTGCAACAGTTACTGGAGGACTAGCGACTCTCGTCATTGGAGGCAAGAGTGTATGGAAACTCTTAAAATTGCACTAGTCTCTGACTGGTTCTATCCGAAAGTAGGTGGTATCGAGAACCACATACACGAGTTAGCATTAAACTTGTTAAAGAAAGGGCATGAGCCCCACGTGATAACCCACAACCAGTATAATGGAGTAGATGGTTTAAGCCTTAATAATTATGATAAAAAATTTCCATACCATGTATACCGGATACCAAGCTTTATATCTATTAAAAACCTAGGTGTGAGTCTCGGGCCTGATAATCTCTCTAAAATAAACATATTGTACAAGACTCTCAGATTCGATATAACACATTCTCATAGCATATTCTCTCCTTTATCAATAGTAACAGCCAAACTATCCAGTGGTGTCCACGGGATACCAAGCGTTATAACTAATCACTCACTTATTGGCGATATAAAAGTAGGTCCTGAAAGTATTCTGACTCTCAGATATCTTTTGAATAGTGTATCAATAATAATAGCTGTTAGTAGAGTTGTTGCTAGAGATACATTACGCATAACTAGGAAAGTACCTATACGTATTATACCCAATGCTATTGATACAGAATCTTGGAGACCCCCTGATTCGTACGAGAGAGAAAACCTTAGGAAAAAGATTTGCTCGGAGCTCTCACTAGAGGATTGTAGCAATAGAATAATAGTAATAACATCGTCAAGAATGACTAGGAAAAAACATATACATATGCTTCCAGTGATTGCTAAGAAGGTTACACAACTAGTATTTCCTAAGAAACCATTATTCATAGTCCTAGGGGATGGCGAGTATCGAGGTCTTGTAGAAAAGTATACTCAGGAACTCGGCATGGGCGAGTATATTAAGATACTTGGATTTAAGCCTAGGGAGCATGTAAAGAGGTATCTCCAGGCAGCAGACATTTATATATCGCTTTCACCTTACGAGGCTTTTGGACTAGCAGTGTTAGAAGCCCTAGCCACCGGTCTACCAGTTGTAGCTTACAGTGGTGGCGGTGTAACGGATCTAGTAGTTAATAACGTTACTGGATACCTAGTACGAGGTCCCGGGGAATTCGCGAAGAAGCTTGCCACATTGATAAATATGGAGGATACAAGACTACACATGGGACACCGTGCAAGAGAAAGAGCTGTGAGAAGATTTTCCTGGGACAAAATACTACCAGTAATTATTGATACGTACAAGCATGCTCTAGATAATGGTGTACGTGATAAAATGTTTATCTTCCAATTCTTTGACCTCATAGGTGGGCTAGTTGCTAGCTCTACTAACCGTTGATGTAGAACAAGATTGCCCGCCCTACCTGGATACTTTTCATGGAGTAGAATATGGGCTTCCAAACCTATTAGAACTGCTAGATAAGATAGGGCTGAAATCTACCTTCTTCTGGACATCAACAGCAGCCAGGAGATTTCCGACAATACTAAGAAGGACAGTAGATGCAGGGCATGAGATAGGCTCTCATGGGTTTAACCACGAAAGATTAGACAAGATACCAGTTATTGATGGCTACAGGCTGGTCTCTAGATCTATTAGGGATCTAGAGTCGTTAACAGGCATGCCAGTGAAGTCTTTTAGGGCTCCAAACCTCGTCCTACCACGTTATTATGTAAAGGTTCTTGCACATACGGGTATAGAGATAGATTCATCTATTGCTACTTATAAACCACCATTTATTAGAAAGCCGTATACAGAAGCTAATGTTCTAAGGGTACCCGTATCACTGACATCGTCTATATTACGCTTACCATTACGTATTGTTACAAGGATCTTAAAACTGATGAAAACAAGAGTCCTAGTATTATTTGTTCACTCGTGGGAGTTTATTGATATGAGAGGCAGAGTATCCAGAGTTGATTGTACGTTCTCGACTGGGGTTGAAGCCTTGAGAAAACTCCATGACATACTAGTATACCTCAAGTCTAGGGGATATAGGTTTGTCACTATGAGCGAGCTCTCAGAACTACTAAAACTCTAGGAACTAGTTGTCAGTATCTCTCCTCTCCCCACTTCTTGTACAAGGAATGCTTGATACCCAGAACATCAAGTATTTTCCCAACAATGAAATCTACTAGGTCATCAATGCTCTTAGGGTCGTGATAGAATCCTGGACATGCTGGAACTATTCTTGCACCCAATAATGATGCCTTGTACAATAGCTCTGCCTCAACAACGCTTATTGGCGTCTCTCTAGGGACAAGCACTAGTGGTCTTCCCAGCCTGAGCATTGCTAAAGCACTTCTGATAACAATATTCTCGGCATACCCGTTTACTATACCACTGAGGGTTTTCACACTGCATGGAGCTATGACTAGAGCATCTGGCTGACTACTAGAACTAGCTAGCGGTGACTTGAAGTTATCCTCACAATACACGGCATTAGCCATACTCTTTAACAAGCCTACGTACTCGTCACGATTATAGCCTAGCTCGTGTAGTGCCACGTCTACGGATCTCCTAGTATAAACAGCTACTACTCTATGCCCGGTTTCCCTAAGGTACTTGATTAGCCTGATACCGTATATTAGGCCCGAAGCACCTGTGAGTGCAACACCTATCTCTTTGATATCCATCGCATCATCTCCTAGTATAGAGTGGTAATCTAGCGTTTAAAGTATTGTTTAAGTATTTCGAAAAATATGCTGATTAAACGATAGAGTAATGAGTAGGAAACTTGAGGCGTATATTAGGCTTAATAGACCGTTAAACTGTATAATGCTAGGCTTAGCCGTGATTGTCGGCGCAGTCATAGCTTCTGGCCCACGAGTGGTGTTGGAGAGCCCTGGTAAGATGTTATCAGGATTTATTACTGGTTTCGCCATAGGATCTGTTGCAATGATAACAAACGATATTCTTGACATAGAGATTGACAAGATAAACCAGCCTACAAGACCATTGCCTAGCGGAGTTATTAGTATACGTGAAGCAATCGCCTACTCGGTATTCTGGTGCATTATAGGCATTATATCAGCATTCATGACAGGTTTTGCTACTCTTAGCGTAGCTATTTTCGCACTTGCATTATCACTACTATACAACTATAAGGGGAAAAGAACAGGATTGCCAGGGAACATCATGGTTAGTATAAATGTTGCTCTACCATTTGTGTACGGGCCGCTCTTAGTTGGCGAGTTTCGCAAAGAAATACTTGTATACATACTAATGATAATTCTCGCTAACACCTCGAGAGAAATAATAAAGGACATCGTCGATATAGCGGGTGATACAAGACTCTACGTGCGTAGCTTACCCATAATAATAGGTGCGCATAAATCCGCGCTGGTTGCATCAATTTTGCTCTTAACAGCTGTTGCTCTAAGTGTTTTACCATACCTGTACGGATATGCTAGTACCTATTATGCCATTATAGTGTTACTAGCCGATGCTGGCTTTGTATACACAGCGATAAGCGTAATTAGAGACTCTTCCAGGAGCAACGCTCTTAAGCAGAAAAAGCTCATGCTCTTATGGATGCTTCTCGGGCTCCTAGCTTTCGTCTCTGCAAAGATATGAACAAAGATAATCTTCTTAATGTCTTGTATCATCATTAGTTGCATTAGATGAGCCAAGATGAGTAATCAGGACCTTGTAGAGAAGATCATCGGGATAAATACTGCGCAAAAAGAGTTTGTAATAAATGGTGTAAGAATAGGCGGCCTCCCCGGCACCAACCCAGTACTACTAATCGGTAGTATGTTCTATATGGGCGACAAGCTTGTCGAGAACCCGGAAGAAGGCATAGTAAGAAGAGAAGAGACAAAAACAATAATAGAGAAAACACATGCTCTTTCACAAGAATACAAAGTAGGCTTCGCACTAGACGTCATCATGTACACTGATAAAGCTGCTAGAAATATTCTCCCATTTATAGCCGATATATTTGATGGGCTAATATTTCTTGATGGAGTAGATGAGAATGCTAGGATAGAGGCTGTGAAAATAGCTGACGAAATAGGAATTATTGATAGATCAATATTAAACGCTCTCTACGTCTCTACAACAGATAAAGAGATAGAGGCTCTCAAAGAACACCATGTAAAAAACGCTGTGCTCATGGTATTTGATCCTAGTAACCCCTTAGAGACACTAATGCCTGAGAACAAGCTTAGATTAGCAAAAGAAAAACTCCTCGTTATAGCAAGTAAAGCTGGTATAGAGAATACGTTATTGGATACAGTAGTCTTAGACCCATCCAGTATTATCCATAATGCAACATCTATTAGAATACTCAAAAATGCTCTAGGTCTACCATCGGGATGCGCGCCTGCTAATATATCTAGCGTATTATCCAAGAAAATTCTTGGCGAAGTAGAGGCTATCAGTATTAGTACTAGTATAGTAGTCCTACTCAGATTATTTGGTGCTGATTTCATATTCTACGGCCCCGTAAAGAAGCTTAATCAGGTAGTATCAGGAGTAGCTTTTGCAGATGCGCTACTAGGATACTTGTATAGAGGCTTAGGCCTGAAAATTCCCAAGGAGCATCCGTTAAACAGTATATTACGTAAAGTTCAGAGGGTTTTTGCTAGCCAAAGGTGATAAGACCTTCATGGTCTTTAAGCCTAGCCCTAGCATTGTGGCTAGTGATAAGAAAGAGTATGTGAGAAGAGCTTATGCAACTACTAGCAAGGATTATGACCGTATATACGGGGAAGAACAGTATGCAAAATACTTTGTAGGTCTCCGCTCTGTGAAGCCTTTTGGCATAGTACTCGATGCTGGGTGTGGTACAGGGTTATTGTTTACCTATATCCTAGAGAATGAGTTGTATCATAAAATTAGCTACTATGTGGGTATTGATATATCGCCACACATGCTTAGTAAAGCCTTACAGAGAATTAGAACAGCACCTTATGTGCTCTCAGATCTTGTAGAAGCTGATATAGAGTATACGCCGTTTAGGCAGAAGAGTTTCGATGTAATCTACTCTTTCACAGTGGTAGATCTTCTAGAAGGACCTGATAAAGGTGTTAATGAGCTTCGCGGGGTTTGCAGGTACAGTATGGTTATCAGCTATCTAAAGAAAGCACAGTTAGCAAGAAAGAAGTTTCCAGTAGCTAGGCTTCTGGGAGAGACAGATAAGGATATAGTACTTGGTATTGAATGCTGTGTTTCCAAATCTTAGCCGGGTTTACATATTTCCCTAGTTATCTCTGAGACATCATCAAAATACTTGACTATAGCTGTCCTACGTGTATCTACATGTGGGCTCCAGTCATCTTCTAGCTTGTCTGTGGAAAGACCAGTGCCTCGGAGCACATATACTGGTATTCCATACGAGTACGCTAGAAGTATCTCAGTTATAGTGCCTACTTCACCACCTAGTGCTACTACTACATCACTACTACGTACGAGTATGCTGCTCCGCTCTCTAAATCCCATACCACTACAGATGCTTATTGCGCCCCTAACCCTCACATCACACTTGTCCTCTGGAAGAACCATTACGACAGTTAATCCTTTCTTTAAAGCCTCGTCTACGATAACACGCATTATGCCCCAGTACCCGCCAACTATTATTATGGGATCGCATCTTGCTATACTATCCATGAGTTTTACTGCTTGTTGCAAGACCTTATCCGGCACAGGTTCTGTACCTAAACCAGCTATTGTCACTTGTACACGTCTATTATTACTAGGATACATTCCTAGTCAAGCCTCTCTAAGCCTTTTAATAACGAATTCTTTGCCAAGCATGGCTAGTAATGGTGCTGCCCTAGGTCCAAATTCCTTTCCTAAGAGTAATAGGTACAAGTTTCTATAGAACTCTTTACGCGTACTCGTAGCAAAGTCTTTGCCAAACTCTATCAGCTCTTCCTTTATCCTATCTTCACTCCACCCTTCTAGAGCCTCTAGTCTAGCTGCTAACTCGTGGAGATAGCTCCTCATAGTAATTTTCGACTTAATATCTTCACTTAACTCTTCAAGTAACTTGATTCTATAATGGCTTGGCGCATACCTCTGAGCCCATACTCCAGCTTTATCTAACAACTCCTTTATCCGCTTAACATCTGCTTCCATAAGCTCCTCTCTGGTTAATACCTTACTCTCTCTAAGCCGTTTCAATGCTTTCTCAAGCTTGTTCTCACTAGGGAGTATCTGGCTTAGGAGCGCCATATGGGCATAAGGTATCTGTACAGGTATTCTCTCGGGAGGCTCTTCTAGTAGGCTTAGCTCATATGTTCTAGCCAGCGCTTTTGCTTCCTCATCCTTCTGCTTCTCCACGCCATAGTATATTTTCTCAGCCGTGTAAAAGCGTTCATAGTACTGGGGAATACTTGTCAAGTCTATTACTATCTTCTTTAAAGGAGGAGTTTGGAAGTAGATAAAGCGCAGAATCTCTGCATGAGCTATCTCTAACCACTCTCTCGGCGTAATACCTGTAAACTCGCTTGAAGACATATCGGTATCTCCTCCCCCTGGAACTCGTAATGCCACCCACTCGTAAGGCTGTCCCTCCGGCGGCGTATAGTTCAGTAGGTTCACAGACAAATCTACACAGCTGTCTCTGCTGCCACCGGGAGTAGCATGATCTTTTCCAAAAGGCTCGAAGTCGACACCAAGGGCTTTCCATATACTAGCCCATTCTAGTCTCCAATTTAATTTGCCATTCTCAATACTGGATACACCTTTGTAACCACAGTTATTACACTGATACTCAATGTGCTCCTCATCTATTATTCTCAAAGCCTCTGTAGTATCTATTCTGCCACATTTCTCACATATTGGTTCAAAAGGTATCCAGTTCTCTGGATAGGGTTTTCGAGATCTATACCTGTTTATTATCTTTCTCGCAGTCTCTCTTTTCGATATAATCTCCTTTACTATAGGTTTTAGAATAGTCTTGTACATATCCGTGGTAGTAATCACCTCTATTTTCCCATCAGTGAACTTATCCAGATATGCGCCAAAATCCTCCCAGTAATGATCAACCCAGGATTTATGACACCCGTAGGGATCTGGTACTCTAATCAAAGGCCAACCAGTGTATTTTCTTCCCTCCTTAGGGTCTCTGAATGCACGAACTTGCGCATCCTTGCCTTTCCATGGATCCTGCGTGTATATAGTAATGTACTGCTTTATCTTATAGCCCTTCTTCTCCAAGATTCTACGCACGGCTTCTCCAAGTAGTACCTCTCCCCGTAGCCTGCCTATGTGTTGTAAACCTGAGACACTCAGTCCTCCATTAAATATGTAGGCATCTTTATCCCTTTTCTTTAGTGATTCTTCAAGCTTCTCCGCTAGTACATCGATCCAGTGCTTCACATCTGCATCCCTGTGCATATCTGATTACATAACAATGATTACTACTAATTAAAATATAATAGGATCCGTAAATGCATTATAGTTATGGTGGATGAAAGGGCTCGAAAGGGCTGATAAAGATACTCATGATGAGCCCGCGCAGGCATGACACCAGGAATGTTTTAGAGGACTGATTCACGCATATCTGCTTCTTCCAGCATTTTCTGTATCATTAGATAAGGTATATTAGCAAGAATATACTGGTAATAAGGTTCTGCATCGATACTCATTACAAGCCTCCTAGCCTCAAATGCGTAGTCTCTAAGAAGCTTAAGACTCTTATGCATTATATCCATGTATAGTCCTTCACTTACCTCTGTAACAACCTCTCTCCCTAGAACCCATTCAACCATTAGCTTTACCATAGGGGTAAGTTCTTGCTGTTCTCCTCTCATATAAAGCGCTAGATCAACTATGTCATCAGCTAACTGATAAGCTAACCCTAGTTTGTAGCCATAGTCAGAGAATACTTCTATATTTTCCTCCCTGCCCGAGGCTATTACCCCTAGAGTAGCTGCTAGTCTGAATAAACTAGCAGTCTTTAACCCTATTACGTCTAGATAGTCTTCTTTACGAAGTCTTGCCTTATCAGTATACACGTCAAGTATCTCGCCGCGTGTAACGTCCTCCCATGCTTTTATAACGTAGAGTAAGGCCTTAAACCCGTACTTGCTCACAATCCTCTGTGCTAATGGTATTAAGATATTTGATGCAAGCACGGTCTTAGGTATGCCATAAACGACCCATGTGGCTAGTTTTCCTCGTCGTTTTAGATCTCCATCGATTATGTCGTCCAAGCTTAGACTAGCAGCATGTACTAGTTCGATTGCCATCGCAGCATCAAGAGCTTTATCAATAGTTCCGCCAAGAGATTCACAAGAGAGGAGTGTTAATACTCCTCTAAACCTCTTACCTCCTCTGACGATGTACTGTGCGATATCAATCATAGATGCCTCGACATCGTTTGCAAGCATCTCATTTATTTTCTCATCAATAATTTTCCTACGAGTCTCCCAGTAATCCAGTATCGCGTTAACAGTCTCTTCTTCTAGCAAATCATCCACCATGGTTTAAACATCGTACTCTGCGGTAGATTCATATCGCTTATCTTCTAATACAGTCTTCCCCGGAGAATAAACATAATGAGAATCCGTTATAAAATTCGCGAGGATCTAAAGAAGCTTGTTGTAGACATAATTAACGAGCTGGGGTTCGACCACATACCAGTTGATGGGATATACGTTGTAGAATCACACGGCTCTAAAAGCGGCGCAGCAGCTAGAATCTACGGTGTACCTAGGAT
>CAZCAU010000006.1:14210-52448 GCA_964496855.1 uncultured Desulfurococcales archaeon | reverse complement strand
GTGGAGCATATACTATGAATAATGCGGAGTCCAGGCCTCCACCGCTCTTCCTGTACAGTAAGTCATAATCTATCCCTGCTCTATCAAGAGCTGATTTGATTTCTCTCACAGCATGTAGAATAGAAGCTCTAATCTTCCTCTTATACCTACTACTGCTCATCCCGCCTTTTCCACTACTACTCGTCTTAGAAACAATTATCCTAGTCTTCTCCTCTACCAGCCTTATGGGTGATCCATAGCCCTTGTATGCCAGTAGAGCAACTAGATAAGCTGTCTTCAAGGGTGTCAGTTTCTGCTGCTCTATGTTTATACCGGCTTGAACCGCTACTTCTCTAAGCGACAAGTTCTTGCCTTGCCAACGCGTGACCTGCACTATCTTCAGATTATCTGGTAGAAGACTTAGTATCCTAATTACTTCCCGCTCGTTTGATCCGAGCTCATATATATTATCTATAGCGAGTATTTGCGGCCTATACTCCCATACTAGTCTTATAAGCCTATTAAGCGGTGTCTCCTCACTCTTAGCATACAAGTTGCCATTCTTTAACAATACTACTGCATAAGATGGTTGCTGCTTGCTAGGACTACTACCTGGAAGGATATCTACACCCATTACTATTACATCATCATCCCTAGAGTCATGCTGTCCTCTATGTTGCATTAATTTCCCCCTTTACCATGCCAAGAGCTTTCTCAAGAGGCATTTCTACCCTGAATCTCCGCTTAAAGAATCTGATAATATATTCTATGTCGCGTTTTAACAACATTTCTGCTCGTGGATCATCCTTGTACACGTATTGTGGCCAATCAATTATTAAAGGATGCTCACGGCCTTCTTCATCAAGCGTTACAAGAACATTGTACTCGCTCAGATCCCCATGAACTATGCTGACTTCCTGATACGCCTTTTTAATGGTATCGAGAATCTTTAACAACATGCCTTCAGGATCTTTAGCATCCCTGTACTCTACAAGTTCTACTCCCTCAACATACTCGGTCACGACAACATGCCTGCTACGCGCAATAGGCTTGGGGACACCATCAGTCACCCTAGATAACTCTGTTAATGCAGCAAACTCTCTCTGTGCAGCAGTGCTTGACTCTATAAGCCGGTTTACACTATCCCTCTCTAGGCTATAACTCCTAAACCTGCGTGTATGCTTAAAACTTGTACGTCCTAGTCTATGAATCTTGACAATGACTTTTTCACCACTAGGAGCAAGGCCTTGGAATACATCACTCTCCTTACCAGTACCTATCCTATCACCTAGAGCGCTTAGAACGCCTCTTTTAACCAGGCTATCTATAGCTAGGCAATCATAACCTAGAATTGTTATCCTATACCCCGTATGTGCCCCTATTCTTCGTTCTACGAGCTTCAACTTGTTGAGTTTCGAGAGGACACGGGATAACTCCGAGGGGTTAAGCCTTGTCCTGCGCTCTATGATCTCTACCGGTACATACTCGTATTTCCTCATGTTCTCCTCTAGTACCAAAAGTACTTTTATATCATTTTTAGTCAATTGTTTATACGTCAATGCTAATTTTACTGCCATATCTCTTCTCCGATATACAATATTATAGTCTAGTATTAGCTTCTTAAAATAGTTAATACTCCGGGGTTTGGCTTGCTATTAGTGGTGCTTTTTATAAATGTATTAACATTAATTATCTGGTGAAAATTTAATATACTAGATTATAAAAAGTATTCAATTGAAGGTGATACATGTGAGCCTAGAAGCAAAAGAAACACATGAACCCATAACTAAACCAGGTATTTACGAAAAAGACGGAGTATTGTATGTTAGAGGAGACGAGTTTGTTGAGAGATTAGCATCAGCTTTGTCGTCACCGACTAGGCTACAAATATTAAGGTACTTATTAAAGAAGGAGGCAGATGTAGGCGAGATCGCGCAAATCATAGGGCAGAGTAAGGCTAATGCTAGTGCTCAAATAAGGAAGCTAGAAGAAGCAGGATTAATAAAGACCATATATAGGCCTGGCGCACGCGGTGTCAAAAAAATATGTAAAGCAACTGTTAAGGAGATAAGAGTATACTTGGAGTAAAGTAATATTAGGATATTACAGGTTTAGGATTTAAGTACGCCAAGACTCGCTAACCATTCGCGGAGTCTGTGGAAAGCTATTATCCTCGCTATGTTCTTCATATTGCTTGGGCCAGGGTTTTTCATAAAGAATGCGTTGACTATGTACGCTGTGCCTTTTATACCTTTATCAGTTAATGCTTTGCCTATCCTTACTAGGTCGACTAGTAGCCCGGCTAGTGCAGGGCTATCGTTTATTCTCATGCTTATGAATAACTCGTCCTCTAGCTCGTTGAAAGTCTTCCATGCAAAATGCATTGCTACATACTTTTTGTCTCCTAGAGGCTCTAGGTATCCTGTAGGCTTTATGTAGTGTGGTACATTATATCCAAGTATATCCTCTACTATACTGCTCTTGGTCTTCTCTTTCATAATATTCTTCTCAGGTAGTGTCAGTGCTAGGAAATCAGTGTTGCCACCTATGTTGAATTGTGCTATGAATTCTACGCGTCTATTCCTCTCAGCTAAGTGTTCTAGCAGGTCTGCTGTTAAAGGAGTAGCTCCGGTAGCTCCATCATCACCTAATAATAGGCTTCCTAGCTGCTCGTAAAGATATACAAAGGCATCATCGTTTGCTAATGGTGATGGTATGGCATTCACGAATACCATGTTCTTCTTTTTCCTACGAGAATACTCTGCTACTGCATATGCATAGCACTGACTAGCTGATAACCTCCGCGAATCTAGGCTCTTGAATGCAACTTCTAGGTTATTGAAATTCATAAACGGCTCACCGTGCTCCGTTGTTATGAGATTGAGGACTACATCTGGTTCTAGGGCTTCTAGGCTCTCAATGAATTTCTCAATAGCATTAGCTGGCCCGGTAATGTCGTCCAGTCCTCTAGCCTTAAATTGGAGGCCCTCGAGACTACGGAAGTGTAGGCCTCTAAGGACGTTGATGTCTTTTAGAGTCTCAGGAACTCTCAGGGTTTTGCCTACTAGGTCTCTAGCTACGTCATATACTGTTCTATTTATCTTCGCTTCGTCGACATCGTATGAGCCAACAATGTCAATGTCGTTTATCGAGTAGCTTAGCTTGTACTTGGCAAATGGTACGCCATGAGGCTCTATTTCTCCTAGCTTTATCCTCTCTAGTCCTATAGCAAAGTGTGTTGCTACTAGGCCCTGGCCCAGGATAACTACTCTTATCTTCCTCATAGTATACACCTCCCGGGGTGTGCGCGATTAATGAGCGATAAATATGTTATTGATATATTATTTTTCTAGTAATATAGTGGGTTTGAGGATAAAAACTAATCGGATTTGAGAAAGAATACCTCTAGAGTTTTAATAATAACATAGAAATGAGAAATCAATGCTAATATTATCAGTGCTTCTAAGGGTTTTTGTATTAAACAGCCAACAAACAATATGAATAATCTAATGTCTCTCGAAGCGATTTGTGATACTCTGCCGAGCAATGCAGGGTGTTTACCTAGTGTTGCTTCTCCACGAGCATGAATATAGCTGACCATGAGGTCACCTGATAATGCTGCTAGTACTAGTATTAGCAAATACGTTTCTTGATAAGCATAGTTTGTAAAGATGTATATTGATAAACCAAGTAGTATTGCTATATCCGAGTATCTATCAATGACTGCATCCATGAAGCCCCCACGTCTAGATACTCTGCCAGTTACTCTTGCAAGCTCACCATCTACTCCGTCGAGTATGGAGCTTACTTGTATCAGTATCCCGCCCAGGATCAGGTATTCTCTAACTACTAGGATCCCAGCAATCATGCTTAGCACTAGGCTTAGTATAGACACCTGGTTTGGCGTTATAGGTATGTTGTGTTTAACTATAAACAGTGTTAAAGGCCAGGATAGCCTTCTATTAATATACCTGGATACGGGCCCATCCGTCGACTTAACTGCTGGATGATCACTCATCTAGAACCCACCTATCTTCTTATGGTCTCGAATATAGTGTCTAATATTATTCTTTTAGGACCGCTAACTAGTTCTATGTAGTCAAGAGGGGAGTCAACATCTGTCCATGGAGCCCCCATTATATCCTCTACCTTTACACTCATACCAGTATCCACCATACTCGACAGTATATTAGCTAATGAGAGTTCTCTTACTTTCTCCCTCATTATTAGAATCTCTAACCCCCATTTTGAGAATATCATAATTCCTGTATCTATATGTGTATAAGGGTTAACAGTCTTCCCTACTCTTAGTACGTTACAATCTCTATCAGCTAGTATGCGTGTCGCCTCCTCGTGATCTACATAGCTGGCATGAGAATCACCTGCTATTACAGCTGCTATGTTCACGCTTCTACTAGGTGTTCCTAAAAGCTTACTTATAGAGCTTGGATGATGTATATGGTCAGACATAGATACTATGAAGTAATCTTCTCTCACGAATGGCAGAGCCAGTAACAAGCTATAGCCGTTTTCGAGCCAGTACCTAGGGTTCTCGATCACTATAACATCTGATACATAGAGTAATGCCTTCTTATAGAACTCTTTGCTCCATCCATGCGGCGCTACTATTACTATTCTCGTTATACCAGCCACACGTAGTGTCTCGAGTATAAGATCTAGGATGGTGTTACCTAGCGTTAGTCTTAGAAAAGACTTCGGCTTACCCAGACTAAGCCTATAGAGTCTTCGGCTAATCCCAGCAGCTAGGATAATTGCTGATTCAATACTCATCCGGACCCTCTATGTCTCAGAGCTGCTTCTAGTAATCCCTTAAATAATGGCGAAGGCTTCATAGGCCTACTCTTAAACTCTGGGTGCGGCTGGGATGCAACATAGTATGCTGATTCTGGATACTCTATAAACTCTACTAGCCCCTCAGGGACGCTGTAGCCTGAGATTCTTAAGCCTGCTGATTCTAGCTTGTCAACGTACTCAGGGTTGACCTCGTACCTATGTCTATGCCTCTCATAAACTATGTCCTTGCCACCATATAATCTATGTACTAGCGTGTCCTTTACTAGTCTTATAGGTTTCGCACCAAGCCTCATTGACCCACCAAGCATTTTCACGTATTTTTGGTCATTTAGTATTTTTATCACTGGATGCGGTGTATGAGGATCTACTTCTGTGGTATGCGCTTTTTCTAATCCCAGCATATTTCTAGCAAACTCTACTATGGCTAACTGGAGGCCTAGGCATATGCCTAGGAAGGGATAATTATTCTCACGTGCATACCTGATAAGCATTATCTTGCCTTCAATACCTCTTACCCCAAAGCCTGGCAATGCTATTACTGCATCAACGTCTCTCAGTGCATCTTCCGGAGATAACATTCCTCTCTCGACATCTGTTGCCTCTATCCATTTATATACTGGTTTAACGCCTAGCCATGCACCAGCATGTCTTAGTGCCTCATTTATACTCATATAGCTATCAGCTAGCCGTGTGTACTTCCCTATCATCCCGACAGTTATCTTCTTAGATGCTGTCTTGAATCGTGTAACAAAATCTCTCCATGCAGATAAGTCTGCATGTCGGTCTTCAAGGCCTAATCTTCTCACAACATATCTGCCGAATCCTTCTTCTTCGAGATATAAGGGTACATCATACACTGTCTCTAAGTCTGGGTTGCTGAAGACGGCTTCTACGGGTAAGCTAGAATAGAGAGCTATTTTTCTACGCGACTCCTCTGTTAAACGATTTATTGATCTCGCTACTATGGCGTCTGGCTGTATACCTATCCTTCTTAGTTCTTGAACACTGTGCTGTACTGGCTTTGTCTTCTGCTCACCAGTAGTAGTCAGTACAGGTACTAGTGCTACATGTACAAACATTGTATTCTCAAAACCCTCTTCTATACGCATCTGCCTTGCTGCTTCTAGGAAAGGCAAGCCCTCTATATCGCCTACAGTACCACCAATCTCCACGAGTACTATGTCGACACCAGTTGTCTGAGCTACTTCTCTAATCCTGGACTTTATCTCGTCAACAACGTGTGGTATTATCTGTACTGTCTGGCCTAGATAATCCCCCCGCCTTTCTCTACTGATAACTGTCCAGTAGACCTGCCCAGCTGTTATATTGTTCCTCTTAGAGAGATTTGTATCTAGGAAACGCTCGTAATGACCTAGGTCTAGGTCTGTCTCGCCGCCATCTTCTGTAACAAATACCTCGCCATGCATGTATGGATTCATAGTCCCTGCGTCAACGTTTATGTATGGATCAATCTTAATCGCTGTGACACTATAGCCTCTTGCTTTGAGAAGCAAGCCTATGGATCCAGTAGTTATCCCTTTTCCTACACTCGACAATACCCCGCCTGTGACAAACACGTATTTTGTTCTAGCCAATTTTCTAACACAGGTATAGAGTATTGATGAGAAGACTGTTTATAAGCTCTATCCTCAATCATAGATTTGGGTGTTACTTGGAATTGCACAGTTTACCCAAGCATAATAAACCACTACTTCAAGTTGCACTAGACTTGACAGATTTAAGAAAAGCTTTAGACATAGCTGCTAAGGCATATGACGCTGGAGCAAGTATTCTCGAAGCCGGCACTCCTCTGATAAAAAGTGCTGGCATGAAGAGCATCTCTGAGCTACGCTACGAGTTCCCCGGAGCTATAATAGTCGCCGATATGAAGACCATGGATACCGGGTACTTAGAAGCTACCATGGCTTATGAAGCAGGCGCAGACATAACAACAGTACTAGCAGTCGCAGACGATGATACCATAAAAGGTGCTTTAAAAGCAGCTAAAGAGCATAATAAGTGGGTAGAAGCAGACCTGATAAATCATCCCGACCCTATTGGTAGAGCTAAAGAGCTTGCACACATGGGTGTACACATAGCAGGATTTCATATAGGTATTGATACACAGAAAAGACTTGGAATGACAGCTGCTGAGCTAATAGATGTGATCAAGAATCTTATCGCTAGTATTGATATAAAGGTCTCAGTAGCTGGCGGTATAAAGCCTGAAGGAGTGAGGATCCTGTGCGATATAGGTGTATGGAAAATAGTTGTCGGATCAGCTATTACAAAAGCCAAGGATCCTGGGAAAGTGACTAAGGAGATAATTGAGATTTTAGAGACTTGTTGATGTAGAGAAAAATGTTGATCATCATCTGAGGAGCATTTTCTCGTATTGTTTCACATACTCTAGACTCTTTGATACATCTATGAAGTACTTAGAGGCCTCTTCAACATCCTCTCTTGTTATCTTTGTTTTCCCCTTAGACTCAGCTATTATTCTTGCTGGCTCCATTAGTTGAACAGAGTATCTGAGACTATACTGGCTTCCAAGTCTTGTTAAGAACTCTATAGCGTCATCTGTTAACGGTATTTCCTCTGTATCTGCTCTTATCTTGATTATCTCTCTTATTTCCTCAGGCTTATACGGCTCAGTGGGTATTATCAAGAGCCTGTCTAGGAGATCTAATGGTATACCGTGTGGAGACTCTATGTCTGTCCCCCTAATCTTTGTGATCCCCCTATTAGTAGCCATGACTATTATTGGTGATAAGTCGCTCTCCATAGCTCTGGAGAGAAAGCTGTATGCTTCTATATCTAGCATGTGCGCGTCATCGATAAATAGTACCCCGGGGACTATCTCGCCTCTTCCTTCTTCAATCCATTTCTTTACTTGCTCGTCTACTTGTGATCTCACATCAGAGCTTATCTCTTTCTCTACCCCGAATCCTAGTAGTGCTGTAATACTTATCCTCTGAGCAGAGTAGTAGACGTCTAAATCGTGTAAGGTGAACGTGTGTACTATCTCTTTCTCTTTCTTAACACTACCTCTTGGCACCTCTACGAGAGTTCTTGCTTCTATATCATACTGCTTAGCTTTCTCATACCCTTTAGCCTTCCCTGTCTTGAATACCCTTCCCGTCTCCGCGTCAATCCAAATAACATCTCCGCGTCTAACACCTAATTCTATTAGTTGTGCCGCTATTTCTTCTCCAACATTTAGTCTCATACTATCGTCTCTAGTCTCGAGAGTAATGATGGCCTCTCTTGGGACAACCACGTATGGGTTAAACGGGTGTCTCACACGTCTAATCTTGATCTCGGATACTACTCCCTCGTACACCTTGCGTCTCTCACGTAGTCTTACGCCAATGGCTTTTCTCATCGCCTGCATGAGTATCTCGGTCTTCTTTAGCTCAGTACTAAAGATCTCTGATCCAGAGAGCGAGACGAAGGGTGTGTCGCTGCCGAGTTCTCTGGCTATAGCTACTGCTAGAGCTGTTTTACCAGTACCGCTTGGCCCGACAAATAATACTCCGCGGCCAGCCATCTTGCCTTCTTTAATCATATTAACAACTATGCCAGCAGCCTCCCTAGCTCTTATCTGTCCTACCAGTCCATCACCAATAGGCTTAGCACGGCCTTTCTCGTCCAGTCCTAAACCTGTTATATGGCTATGAGCACCTATTCTCCTAGTAGCGAGGATCTTCTCTTTTGCAGGTAGCTCTCTTATACTCATGGCTCTCAGCCCTTCACGATATAGTTAAACATACAATGCCTTGCAAAACCATTCATGATACTATTACTCCTGGTGCAATAAAATTTTCTAACCATATCTACAACAATACTCATGGTAAGTATTAGTAAGAGGCTTGAACCATGAGTAGCTTGTTAGAGGAGCTTAAAGAACTCATCATGCTACCGGGAGTCTCCGGGTTTGAAGAGCAGGTGAGGAGACATATTATTAAAAAAACCAGGGACAAGGGTAAGGGATATACTGATAACATGGGGAACTACTATGTAGAGATAGGAGAAGGTCCTGTAGTACTCCTGGCTGCTCATATGGATGAGATAGGTCTTTTAGTAACAAAAATAGACGATGAGGGTAGGCTGAGGTTCAGGAAAATAGGTGGTATTGATGATCGTATTTTGCCGAGCATGCATGTCACAGTACATACCTCGAAAGGTCCTGTTCCAGGCGTAATCGGTATAACACCACCACACTTAGCACTAGAGGCTCAGCCAAAGATCTTGTCATGGCATGAACTCTACATAGACATTGGTGCAGAGAGTAAAGACGAAGCACTAGATATGGGAGTAAGGGTCCTGGATCCCGTGACTCTAGAGAAGCCCTGGAGCTTGCTACGTAATGGAGAGGTTGTTGCCACGAGAGGCCTAGATGATAGAATCGGGTGCGCTGTTCTCCTAGAATTATTGCTGAGACTTGGTGATAAGCTCTACGAGACCGGGAAAAAAGTAGTTGTTGCATGGACCACTCAGGAGGAAATAGGTCTGAGGGGGGCCAAGGCTCTAGCACATAGAGTAAACGCTGACTCGATCATAGTAATCGACACCTTCTCATGCTGTAGTGATCTTACAGGTGATGTAAAGCCAGGCAGGGGGCCTGTTCTCAGACTAGTTGATAGAGGAGGATTTGCAGATCCTTCTCTTGCCAAGAAGATCATCAATATTGCTGAGAAGAACAATATACCTCTACAAATAGGCGGTACTGGTGGTATGACTGACTCCATAGTATTTCAAGAGACTGGGCTACGATCACTACCCTTAGGGATAGCCGTAAACTATAGTCATAGCACTGTGGAGAAGGCTTATCTAAGAGATATAGAATGGTTAATAGAATTGCTAGAAAAAATACTATTCGGGCTAGAGCTTTAGCTTTTCTTTTCACCCTGTTGCACCGGTCGTGGAATCACGGGATATGGTATGTAGTCTACACCAGGCCTATTAGTAGGTGCTTGTGGGTATAACTCCATTAATGCATAGACTTCTGGGGGGAGATTAGGCTTAACTGGTAGTCCAAGCTCTAGTGCTTCTTCAAATGTTATTGGATAGTCGTGGGTCCACTTTCCTTCAGTTAAAAGCCTGGCTAGTTCTTCTGCTCTCTCTTTAGGCATCTTGTCGCTCAAAAGCTTGATAATAAAGTTCCTCATCTCTGTGAGAGCTTTCTCAGCTATATCAGCCATTACTAGTATCTTATCACTAGCTTTCTCGCCTTTCATCTTAGCTACTTTGAGGATACTTGGGGCAGGCACGTGGGTTGTTGCATCAAATGCCAACTGTGGATCCAGCGGTCCTAAGACGGCGTTTTTATCCATCCATATCTCGTCAGCCGCTAATGCTATTAGTGTGCCGCCGCTCATAGCATAATGTGGTACTATAACTATCTTTTTCGCTGGATGCCTCTTCAAAGCCATTGCTATCTGTGTTGCAGCTAAGACTAGGCCCCCCGGCGTATGAATGACTAGAGCTATAGGTGTGTTAGGAGGTGTTGATCTAATAGCTCTTAAGACAGCTTCTGAGTCATCTATATCGATGAACCTATACACTGGTATACCGAATAACCCTACTCTTTCTTGTCTATGAATTAAGGTAATTACTTTAAACCCGTATTTTCTCTCCATTATTCGTAACAGGTTTAGTCGCGCATTTTTTAGTCTCCAGAAATTCAGTGTAGGCTGTAATAGCATTAAGAAGAAGAGTAGCCAGAAAAACCATGCAACAAGCGAACCCGTGAAATCTGCTGTAGCAGACATGCTATCCTCACCAGCTTATACTGTCTTTATTCTCCTATATCATTATCCATTAACCTATGTTGTAAAAAACAGTTTCATTAATAACCCTCTCTCATACTACTATACTATTAACTGGTGTGAAATTATGGGACGCCCAGCTCTGCTAATTATTGATATGGTCAAGGATTTCGTGCACGGAAAATTACCTGTACCCGGAGCAAAAGATATCATACCAAATATCAATAAGCTTCGAAAAGTCTTCAAGGACAAAGGGTTACCAGTAATACATGTAACTGATGCTCATATACCTGGTGTTGATAAAGAACTAGTATTATGGGGTGACCATGCAGTAAAAGGTGGTGAGGGGGCAGAGATAGTAGAAGAACTCGCACCCGATGATCGCGAGTATAGAGTCTGTAAGAGAAGATATAGCGGGTTCTATGCTACGGATCTTGATCTCTTGCTGAGAGAGCTAGAAGTAGATACTATTATTGCTACAGGAGTTGCTACTGATATATGTGTACAGCATACTGTTGCTGACGCGTTTTTTAGGGGGTACAGAGTAATAGTTGTAAGTGATGCCACGGCTACGCTAAACAAGGATTATCATCAACATGCCCTAGAATACATGAGGAGGGTATATGGTGCAAAAATACTCTCAACAGAGAGAGTTGTGGAGAGCCTGGAGAGAGGAGAGTTATAAAGCCTGGTACGAGGCCAGGAATCTTCTCCATCTCATAGAAGAGAAGATTAGGAGTACGGACCTAAGTATCCCGCCGACGCTTAGAACAAGCCTGGTAGAGATATCTTCTAAACTCTATTCCCTGCTACAGAAACCGTGGTATAGCTGGAGTCCTCTATTCCTAGGAGAAATCATTAGGACTAGGAATAATTTAGAGCAAGCCAGAGATATCATTACTAGTACAGAGTTAAGCCATGAGTCTCTTCAAGAAATAGATAGTCTCATAGAGGAGACTAAGAGAAACATTTATGTAGTCGAAGAAGTAGCTAGTAAGTCGGTACTAAGATTTCTTTTCCTAGGATATTCTATCATGCTGGTACTCATTGTATATCTAACACTCATACACATAGTTTTGACTCGAGAATTAACTCTTCAAGAATTCGCTATAGGCTTGATAGGCTCTATAATAACTCTCGCAAGTATTATAGCCACGCGTCTTAAACCAGCATATGGCGTCTTCCTACTAGTGCCAGGTATCTTCTTGATAGATGTGCTACTAGTACGGTTAAAACCTCTTCCAATGCTACAGCTAGTAATTGGGCTACCCGCACAAGTGATAATGATAATAGTACTAGTGTTCTTCCACAAGTATTATAACATAGAGATAGATATAGGCAAGCTAGTCTCAATAATCAGTCAGAGAGAACTAGTGGTTAAACGAGAAGCAAAGCCTTCTATAAGTGAGCAGGAAGCTGAGAGATTAATGAATAAACTGGTAAAAGAATATACTAGGTTGTACGGGGAGCAGGGAAGAGACATGCTAGAGTATGATCTCAGATCTCTCGAGAAGACTGGTCTGAGTAGGCTAGACGCTATAAAGCGTAGGGCCGAAGAGCTAGGACTAGATAAAGAGAAGCAAGATTAAAAACTTAGTATGCCAAAAGTATTAAGTCAAGGCATCGCATAAAGTAGTACAGAGAGGTGAATTTCTTGTCGTCAGCCTCAGGTAAAAGTAAGGAATTAAAGATAATCACACGGCATGTGATAACCCTAGATGATATCGTGAAAGACGAGGAAAAACTTAGACTCTTATACGTGATAAAAGAGTTTGGCGAGATAAGCGAGAAGGCTATGCATTACCTGATACACGGGCTACAAGACTCTAAGAACATCGATATGGGTTACTCGTTTAACGTGATAGGAGGAATACCTTTTAGTAAAAAGCTTAGAGAAGACATTGTATCACTTCTATATGTTGGAGTTATAGAGACTAATCCGAGAAACAAGAAGCTTAGGGTAACTACTCTTGGAAACGAAGTACTGGAGAAGAATGCCGAGAAACTAGGCGATACAAACAGTATAAAAGAGGGTATAGAGGATCTAAGAGCAAAAATCACTAGTATAGATGCTGAGCTAGAGCTACAAGCATTACTCGAGAAACGTCAGAGGAGCCGGCGGAGAAGAACACTATAATACTCACTAGAGTAAACACTTTGCTTGGCTACCCCTACGCTATTAGTCGATTATATGCTCTGTAGTATGGATGGTCTACGTCCAGATTCTTCTCTCAACATACCTTTGCTCCACAGTGTTAGAGGATTAAACTTGCCTTCTTTTGCAAGTTTCTCTAAGTACTCTCTAACCTCACTTGTATGCTTAATATCTAGTTGTACCAGGTCTTCAAATAACTTGAAGACGGTGTTCCATACCTCTAGGAGCATCTCCCTAGTCAAATGACTAATTATTACCGGGTCCTGAAGCCACTGATCAAATGCCTTTATAGTCCTGCTCATATGCTGGAAAGCAGCTCTAGTAGCTAGTACTAGTTCTAACCTATCCGACCCATCCATGTTTTTGCCTACTTCTCTAAAAGTCTCAAGTACTGATTTCTGCATTTTAACCCATTCTTCCAGGTTCTGAAGGAAACTAGTATCTATCCTGGACAATAAGGATCACCTTACTTTAATTCTACAGCACGGGATAGTTAATATAGGTATCTATCCGCTACTGTTATTTGAGAGAGAACGGTTTGCCCTTCTCCAGTATATCTACTGGTATTTGATCCTTGTATTTCTCTAGGAACTTCTTATCCTCGTTTTCGCGACGCAGGTTGTCGGGTAGCATGCGCGGTATCTCATCTATTATAGGATACCATCTACCACATTTCCTGCAATATAGTATGCCTGCTACTACTTCTCTCTTTATACATTCATCACAACTTGGTGTTTCGCTAAGGTTTTTTATGTACTCTTTATTAAGCCCACAGTAGAGCTCGCAATACGGTTTCTCTAAGCCCTCTATCCTACGATCATAAGTTTTCTCCTCGAACACGCGTAGCTCTAACGGGAAGTTTTTACACATAGGACATGCTAGTATGTCTAATAGCCTATACTTCACTTACTCTTCGCCTCCTCAATAAATTTTAAGACTTGTCTTAAAACATCTTCTGCTTTTTCACGCGTCGTTGCTTCAAGCATTATTCTAAGCACTGGTTCCGTACCGCTAGGTCTCATGAGAACCCAGAAGTCCTCGCCTATTATCTTAACACCATCTATGGTTATCTGTCTATAGCTACTATACGCTTGTTTAGCCCTCTCTACTATTTGCAGTGCCTTCTCACGCGTCATAGGCACTTTTGTCTTAATAGCATGGTAGAATGGTAATTCATCAAATAACTCGGATGCCTTCTTACCGGTCTTCGCCATGAGTTCTAGCATTAATGCAAGAGTCATAGCACCATCTCTAACATACTGGTGCGGGGGATACATGAATCCCCCGTTCTCCTCAAATCCGCATAATCCTCTCTCAGAGTAGAGCCTCCTTGATATGTCGACTGATCCCACTTTCATCCACTCGACTTTGATACCGTGTTTTTTAAGATACTCTTCTACAAGCATACTCGATGAAACACCGGTGAATATGCGGCGGGGTAGGTCGGGATGCTTCTCCGCGATATGTCGTGCTAGCAGAGCTCCGCTCCGGTCGCCCCAGAAGGCTCTTCCTTTGTCATCAATAAATATAGATCTATCAGCATCACCATCGTGGCCTACGCCTAGGTCTGCCCCCATGCTAGCTACTATCTTAGCTGTATCTTTTAATGTATCAACGGTGGGCTCGGGTTCTCTAACGGGGAAGTCTGGGTCTAGATTACCATTAATAGTTATGGGTATACCACCAAGCTTCTTAACTACTAGGGGGGATGCTAGGCTACCAACACTATTAGCCGCGTCTATGACGACCTTATACCTCTTCTCTCTTATCAAATCCTTATCAACAAGCGAGATTATGGCATCTACATATCTATCTATGACCCCCTCATGCACACGTACTTCCCCAGCAAGAGAACTCCACGATACTCTCTTGAATTTCTCCTCAAAGAATATCTCTTCTATCTTCTTCTCCCCGTCTCTAGGAATCTCTATGCCATCCCCTCCAATGACTTTTATACCATTATACATAGGGGGGTTATGGCTAGCTGTAATCATGACGCCGCCATCAAAATCACTATTCTTAATCTCATACTGTAATGCTGGTGTTGGGAGCAGACCAGCGTAATAGACACAGGTGCCAGAAGCTATGAGTCCTGCTACGACAGCATTTTTCAGCATCTCGCCGCCTCTCCTAACATCTCTTCCAATGAGAATCTTGGATCCTTCGCCAAAGTACGTGCCAATAGCGAGGCCGAGTCTCAGGGCGAGCTCGGGAGTAAGTTCTCTGTTGACTATTCCTCTCACACCATCTGTTCCGAAAAGTTTCCCCATGGCTTCTCTAACCCCGTGTACAAATATGTAGAGAGTCGTTAATGTTAATTGCTAGTCAAGACTATAAAGTGTATATGGTAATCGCATAGTGTTAGAGGATGCGATGTATGGGTTTCTGGGCAATACTAATGATGCTGGCCTACATATCACTGCTTGTCTCACTAGTGCTATTAATAACTAGTAATACTAGTAATAATAGATTATACAAGACGCTGTTAACATACAGCGTCCTGGCTGGAGTAGCGGTGGTAGTCTTATGGTTTATCTATAGAGTGCTCACGGTATTATTCTAGGAGTTCTTCTTTAACTTCTTCTACAGCATCAAGTATGTCTCTCTTAGCTTGGTTCATGTTATGATGAAGACCTAGCTCCTTATTCTTAGCTATCCTGTCCAATTCTAGTAGTATACTCCTAATACTAGATAGTATTTCGTCAACGAACTCGTCGAAATCAAATTGCTGGTCTTCTTCAACAACATCTCTTAGATACTCCTCGAGAGCATCCACAAGTATCTCTGCTGATAACACATTGTTTTTACAAGTAATTCTTATCCCAATGTGCCCGCCTGGTATGATGCCGAGAACTATACTATTGTCTTCCCGCTTGGTAGAATAACCTCTCCTTATCAGAAGACTATTAATCTCATCAAGTATGTCTACATTACTCATGCCATTACGCCTCCGGTTGTCATAGAAACTATTAAGAGCTAGTATATGATTAAAAGCCATGGGTTTAAAATTTTGGCCAAGATATGGATAGACGCGTTAACGCCGAAGCAAGCACGGTTAGCAATAGCTTTCTATAAGACTCTTAGGAGTAGGGGTCACACAGTACTCGTTACAACTCGAGAATACGATCTAACAGTACACCTCTTTGAGCTAGAGTCTATAAAACCCATAGCTATAGGGGGGCACGGCAAAACACGTAGCGAGAAACTCTTCAGAGATATCGAGAGAATGCAGAAGCTGGCAAAGATAATTGTATCAGAGAAACCCGATCTCTTAGTAGCTTACCCGAGTCCTAGTGCAACAAGAGTTGCGTTCGGCTTAGATATCCCGATAATATTGTTCTCTGATACTCCTCACGCTATCCACGCAAGCCGTTTATCAATACCTTTAGCAAACGTGCTTGTACACTCTAGTTTTATACCGGAAAGCAGGTTTAAACCATACATATCAGAAGGATTTACAAAAGAGATAACGTATAACGGTGTTGAGGAGCTAGAATGGGTTAAAAAATTCAAGCCAAGTACTGAGGGACTAGATAAACTAGGCCTAGAGCCTCTCGAGTACATTGTTGTGCGTGGCGAGGAAAAATATGCTTCTTACTACACGTATGATACTAGTTTATCAAGATTAGCTATAGAGCTTAGCAAGTATGCGAAAGTAGTATTTGTGCCAAGGTACAGAGAGCAAGAAGAAAAAGTTCAGGGTAGACCCAATATTATCCTATTAAAGCCCCCAGCAATAGATGGTTGCGTACTAGAGTATAACTCTATAGTAGTAATTACTGGCGGAGGAACCATGGCTAGAGAAGCAGCGCTACTAGGAGTACCAGGCATAAGTCTTTTCCCGCAACAATTAGATGTTGATGAAGCACTGGCTAGACTCGGTTTTCCTCTCTACCACTTATCAGATCCACGCGAGACTCTCCTCTTTGTACAAAGAATAATAAAAGATCCTGATTCTTGGAGAATAAATACTGGGAGATTGCTAGAGAGATTGGAGAATCCTAGTAAACCATTATTAGAAGCAGTTAGCAACATATTAGCCGAGAACTAGGGTTTGCCGACCTTGGATAAAGCAGTAGCGATTGTTACCGGGAGCTGTGGCTATAACTGGGAAGACCCGTTAAGAGAACTTATTGCGAACTTTCTAGAAGCAGGTGCTGGGAAAATAATAATTATAGGAGAACCCTACGTTGCTAGGAGGATAGGAAGGACAGTTAACCAGTATGAACACGTCGAGATACACACTATTAACCCGAGCAGGTATCCGGAGAACTTGTTAAAGATCTATAGCATGCATCGCTTTAAATTATTCGTATTTGCTTTCAGAGCAAACATATGTGATAAGGGAGTTATCAGAGGATTAAATTGTACAGAATGTAGAGGACTCTATATTAAACCCTCTGACATATTCTTGAAAACTACCCCGTTAACTCCTGTCGTGACTATTTATAAAGGATACCCGGAGGTTGGAGCTAATCTCTATATTGAAGACGACTGTGTGTGCGAGAATACTAGATCAATACTAGTGAAGAGATCAAGTAATGTTATAGACTTGTCGAGAGATTACTCTGTGCATGTTCTCAAGAACATCTTAAAGTCGTTAAACGGCGTGGAATCATGAGGTATGGGGCTCCAATCTGGCCTGGTGATAGGAACATATGGGAAAACATAGCCATGTACTATGCTGCGGGGTTTAATTATATAGAAGTAAGCCTGGATTATCCATGGGCTTGGAGTGTTGATTCTAATGTCTTAGACTTGCTAAGAAAAGCCATGAGAGAATTCGGCATAAAGATAGCTATTCATGCTCCTTGGAGAGATATACCATATGCTGGTGTGTATGGAGAATTAAGGATGCTTGTGAGGAGAATCTTAGACGTTGTGAAGAAGTATGCCGAGCAATTAGAAGCATTGTACATAGTGTTCCATATTACTAGCCAAGAAGCTTACAAGATTCCGAGTGTAAAGAAAGCAGTAGAGAAATCTGCTCTCGAATCCCTTGGTATGATATTAAAAGTCCTTGAGGGATACAATGTATGTGTAGAAAACCTACCAGCAGGTTTTGGCTCCTCTATAGAGGACTTAGAGTTACTAGTTAGAGAGTACAAGGAATCATGTTTCTGCTTTGATATAGGTCATGCAATACTTAGTGGGCTCGGCAGATTATGTACTATTAATGAACTTAGTCACTGTATAACTGCATGGATTGAAGCCCTGGGTAGGTACATGTATGTAGCACATGTACATGATATAACTAATTATAATGGTATAGTACATGACCATGTAATGCCAGGAGGCGGGATAATTAACTGGGAGGAGACATGTAGGATACTGGCTAGAATCCCTGTTAAGTACGTTATGATTGAAATGTTCCTGACGGGAGACTTAAGAAGACCACTGTCATCACATTATAGTCGTGCACTAGATTTAGTAAGTAAATGCTGGCATAGTGGCGGCTAGCTATGAGCATTATCATGGGCATAGATGAAGCTGGTAGGGGAAGCGTTCTTGGATGCATGTTTATAGCAGGCATAGCGTACAATGCTGAAGACATAGAATATCTTAGGACCCTAGGTGTAGAGGATAGCAAGAGTCTTAGTCCTAGTAAGCGTGAGAAGCTATACTATGATATAGTCTCTAAGGCTGTGTATCTAAGAGTATATAGTGTGAGTCCTAACATAATTAATGAGAATAACTTAAACAAGCTCACTTGGAAATACTTTGCCGAATTAATAACTGATGCACTGAATAGTCTAGGAGGAAAACTCGGTAAAGTGTACATAGATGCTGTTGGCAATACTAGTAAGTTTAAGAAGTATCTTGTAAGACAAACTGGTTTCACTAACATAGTTGTCGAGGAAAAAGCTGATCAAAAATACATCATTGTATCCGCTGCAAGCATAGTAGCCAAGGTTCTTAGAGATAGGCATATAAGGATATTAGCAAAAAGATATGGTAACATCGGGTCAGGGTACCCTAGTGACCCACAAACTCTTGAGTGGATAAGAGAGTATTATGAGAAGCATAAAACTCTGCCACCTATAGTTAGGTTGAAGTGGAAGACTATAGATAAGGTAATAGGGGATAGACAGAGAGTCTTAGACGAGTTTATTTAAAAATATCAGGGGGTTGGAAAATATAGTATTTATCGGGAAATGAGAGAATGCCTGCGAATCTGCCACCAGAAGCTAGAGCTAAGTATGCTAAGTATCTAGAGGCAAGAACTGTTGAGGAGAAGATAAAGGCATTAGAAGAGTTTATATCAGCTGTCCCTAAGCATAAGGGCACAGAGAATCTTCTCTACTGGGCTAGGAGAAAACTAGCAGATTTGAGAGAGGAGGCAGAACGGAAGAAGAGAAGGGGCGGCGGCGGGCCTAGATTATTTATTAGAAAGGAGGGAGCTGCACAAGTAGCTATTATAGGTTTAGCAAACGCTGGTAAGAGTAGCATTGTGCAAAAACTTACGGGGGCAAGGACGGAGGTAGCAGATTATCCTGTATCTACTAGGATGCCACAGCCTGGTATGCTTAGGTATGAGGATATACAATTCCAACTCGTAGATCTGCCTCCCCTGATACCTGGGAGTAGTGAGTGGAATAGGCGTGTCATAGGCTTGGCTAGAAACGCTGATGCACTAATTATAGTGTTATCAGCAGACTCTGACCTGTATAACCAGTATATTGCTATAAAGAAGATGTTAGAGGAAAATGGTATACACTTGTCAAAGCCTAGGGGCAGGGTAGTCATAGAGAAGGAGAGAGGTAGTGGTAGTGCTGGGCTCAGAGTAGTACTTTCTGGGAGAATAATTGATGGAACCGTAGATGACGTAAGGCGGCTATTAGGCAATTATAGGATTTACAATGGAGTAGTCAAGATATATGGTGAAGTAAGTCTTGAGGATGTAGAAAAAGCAGTGTTTGAGCATATATCCTATAAACCATTACTAATACTGGTAAACAAGTGTGATTTACCAGGTTCTGAGGACAAGTTAGCAGAATTTATTAAAAAAGCAAAGCCTACGCAACCCGTTATACCAGTATCTGCTGGGACAGGTCTGAATCTTGATAGAATAGGTGATGAGCTTTTCAGACAATTAGAGATTATAAGAGTGTATACTAAGCAGCCTAATTCTGAGCCCTCGCCTACACCGCTGATACTGAAGAAAGGTAGTAGTGTCATGGATGTTGCACGGGCTATACATACGAGATTTGTAGAGACCTTTAAGTATGCCAGGGTATGGGGTGCGTCCGCGAAGTATCCTGGCGAGCGTGTAGGGCTAGACCACGTACTAGCTGATAAAGATATAGTTGAAATACATGTTAAAGGATGAGAAAAACTGTTTTACTCCCTAGGCACGATGATTACCAGGCATCCTTTTCTCTTCTCAACACTTATCTCTGAGATCTTAGCATCACTAGGTAGCTCTACTATCTTATAATATTCATGTATACTGCTTCCTCTAAGACTGCTCATCCACGAGTCTAGTCTTAGTTTTTGCCTAAGCTGTGCTCTGACGTAGAGCTTGCGTCCTTTAGCTTCTACACTTATTGCGTCTAGGTCTGCAAGAGGTAAGTCGAGTAATATGACATACTTATCCGGGTACTCTTGTATACTTGTAAGAGGCTCAAGTCTACCCTCTCTAGCCTCGTACGGCAGCATAGTTTCTTCAAATTCGCGGAAAGCCCTGCTTATCTCCTCTTCTAATGCCTCGAACTCTCTTTCAATCTCTCTCATTCGTTTCAGCATTCTTCTCCTTAGCTCGTCCATGAATGACAAGTCGTCTCGCCTCCTTATGGAGCTATGTGTATAGTAGAGGTGGCTGGTACTCGTATCCCTTACCCATTTGTGCAAGCATCTTCTTTGTGGTCTTCATGAGCTCGCGCGTCTTCAGTTTTATGATCTCGGCTTCTTCTAGGAGCTTCTTAACATCTATCTCCATACCTGTAATCTGGGAGAGAGCAGTCAAGGTCATTGCTGCTGCCTCGGGGTCGGGGAACTCTATGTATGCTTCTGCCAGTAAGACTATGTTGCTTAGCCTTCTCCTTATAGATTCCTTTAACACTACTGCGTAAGGGCCTACTAGTATGCCTTCTTTAAATAGCTCTAAGCCTGTCTTTTCTACAAGATTCTTGGCTTTAGCATTACTGGCAAGCCAGTATACTGATGGCTTCTCTACATCTATCCTGTTTGGCACACCCACGCCCGTGAGGCTTATTATGTAGTCAAATCCTTTTTTCTGAGCATACTCGAGAATAGCTAGTGGCAGTGTGAGAGCCATTGATGCCGGTATACCTACTTCTGGTACTAGGACTACTATGTTCTCTTTCTTGAAGATCCTTATAGGGGGCTTGGGCTCACCCTTATGTATAACTGCTATTGGTGGGAGAAAACGTAGGGAGTCAATGCCCCCGATCTCTTCCATATCCCATACGCGTGCGAGATGACTAGCAGCTATAACGCCTACAAGCCCAGTATCTGGGAGACCTAGTATCAAGTATGATGGACGTGCCAGTTCGAAGTCTTTATACTCCATTATTGATAATCCGTCATAATATTCTTCATAGACAGGCCTACTCATCTCTTCTATCAACCCACTTTAATAATTAGTTAAAATGAGACTAATATAGTGTATTATTTTTCTGCCTCGCGGGAAGCTATGTGCTCGGCATACTGCTCAGGCGTTAGTAGCGACTCTACTTCATCCATACTGGTTATCCTGATCTTGAGTATCCATCCATCCCCGTACGGATCGTTATTGAGGAGCTCTGGTTCTTCAAGTAACCTCGTATTAACCTCAATCACCGTGCCTGAAACCGGGGCATAAACCTCTGCAACAGTTTTTATCGATTCTATATTAGCTACGCTCTCTCCCTTCTTTACCTCAGTATCTTTCTCAGGTAGCTCTACACCTACTATGTCTCTGAGCTTTCTCTGAGCATAGTCTGTTATGCCAATAGTTGCTATATCCTCGTCAACTAAAACCCATTCATCAGTCTCTGTGTATCTCCTATCTTTCTTAACAACATATTTTTCTAGGACGATAATGTCTTCCAGGACTAGTCACCTCTTGATAAATGGTGTATCAACAATTTTTGCTTTACGTATCCTTCCTCTAATATCAACACCTACTTCAAGCCCAAATACAGCGTGTTTTGAGTCTATATATGCGAGAGCAATACTACGATTAAGAGTAGGCGAGAATGTCCCGCTAGTCACTTCTCCTATAATAACATCATCTACGAGGACTTTATAGCCATGCCTAGGTATGGATCTCTCACCTTTCTTTAGCTTGAGCCCTACTAGTATCTTGTCAACCCCCTCACGCATTTTTCTCCTTAGAGCCTCATAACCTATGTAGTCTTTCTTCTCAGGCGTGAAGACCCAGTAGCGTGCCTCAATAGGAGTTATATTCTCATCTATCTCGTTACCATAAAGCATAAAGCCCATTTCGATTCTTAGAGAATCCCTAGCAATGAGCCCGGCAGGGGCTACGCCTTGCTCCACTATTTTCTCGAAGATCTTATAGATAGCTCCCGGCTCAGCCATTATCTCAAAACCGTCTTCGCCTGTCCACCCGCTCCTACTTAACAAGAATATCTCTCCGTACTCGCTCGTCTTAATCCCGGTCATGAACTCTAAAAGCTTTAAACCAAGTGCTTCCTTAATCCCCAGCGCTTCTAGAATCCTAGCCGAGTCAGGACCCTGTAATGCTATCATAGCGATCTTATGAGTAAGATCTTCTATGGATACTTTTAGACCCCATGTATCTCTCCATGTCTCTATCCATTTTAGAACCTTCTTTCTATTGACAGCATTACATACTACTAAGAGCTTCTCATCGCTAATCTTGTACACCATCACATCATCTTTAAACCCCGCGTTCTCGTTGAGAAACGCTGTAGGGCCAGACATAAAGTTTTCCGATACTTTTTTCAGCTCTCGTGCCACTAACTTGTTTAGAAGCGCGAGCGCGTCGGAGCCCGACACCATTATCCTGCCCATATGGCTTATATCGAAGACTCCGGCCTTATTCCTGACAGCCAAGTGTTCTTTTATCGAGCTCTCGTAGACCAGTGGCATATTCCATCCAGCGAATTCTCCAAACATAGCGTTGTATTTTTTATGGAGATCCTCAAGAGGGGTTCTTTCTAAGCTCATGAAGAGATACACCCATGACTAGTCTATGTAGATTAATAGCATTATATCCCTACTATTTTTTATCTTTCATGCATAGTAGTATAAGGGTGCATTTTTTGAAACAATGGCTACCAGGCTCTCCCCAGACTATGAGGAAGAAGATGCTGGAAACCATAGGAGTTAAGGATGTATGGGATTTATACTCTGATGTACCAGAAGAACTCATACTGGATTCTCCACCACGAGTAGGTCTAAGCAAGCCTGTGAGCGAGATAGATGCCTCACGAATAGTTATGGATAAGCTTAGCAGAAACATCGTGTACAAGTCTCCACCGCCTTTTATGGGATGCGGACTGTGCCCTCACTATGTACCAGCTGTTGTTGAGGAGATTATTAGTAGGGGCGAGTATCTCACAGCATATACTCCGTACCAGGCAGAGATATCACAAGGGCTTCTACAAGCATTGTTCGAATATCAGAGTCTCATGGCAGAGTTGCTAGAGATGGAGGTTGTAAATGCATCATTGTATGACGGGGCCACTGCACTGGGAGAGTCTTTTCTCATGGCTGCTCGTGTCACTAAGAGGAAGAAGATACTTGTACCCTCAACTATGAATCCCAGGTACTTGAGAGTAGCAGAAACTTATGCTTACGGACCTGGATTAAGGATAGAAAAGATAGGATACAATGAATCTACTGGTCTCATGGATCTAGAAGACTTAGAGAGAAAGCTTAGTGGGAGAGACGTTGCCGCAGTATATGTTGAGCAACCGAGTTTTCTCGGTTTCTTTGAGGAAAATATACATGAGGTGTCAGAGCTAGCACACAAGTATGGGGCACTACTAATAGCTGGCATTGATCCTCTAAGCCTCGGAGTAATCGAGCCTCCTGGGAGATACAATGCTGATATAGCTATAGGTGAGGGCCAGCCTCTTGGCCTAGGCTTAAACTTCGGCGGCCCACTACTCGGGATATTTGCTGTTAAATGGAGTGGCAGGCTAGTTAGGCAGATGCCAGGCCGATTAATAGGTATGACTGTTGATAAGAATGATCAGCGCGGCTACGCAATGATACTACAGACAAGAGAACAACATATTAGGAGAGAGAAGGCTACGTCGAATATTACAACTAATGAAGCCTTGATGGCTATTGCTTCTGCAACATACCTCTCATTACTAGGCAGAAACGGGTTGAAGAAACTATCAAGGCTAATCCTTAGTAGATCAGAGTATGCTATAGAGAGACTAAAAAGAGTAAAGGGCTTGAGAGTACCAGCTATAGGCAGGACTCATTGGAAGGAATTTGCTGCCTCTTTCCCTCTAGATTATAAGCATGTACATGAGTATCTCAAAAAACATGGTATAATGGGCGGCTATGATATAAGTAGTGAGTTTAGCTGGCTACCCAGAACAGCATTATTCTGTATAACGGAGGTCCATAAGCGTGAAGACATAGACTTACTAGTTGAAAAAATACGAGAGGTTGTTGAAAATGAGTGAATGGAGACAAGCTAAGTGGCCTGAACCCCTAATATTCGAGCTTGGCAGTAGTGATAGAGAAGGATTCTTTGTAGATAATGATCCGGGCCTCAGAGAATACGAGGAAAAAGCCTTAGAGAGGATACCTAAGAAGTTGCTACGAGCCGTAGACCCGGAACTCCCAAGTGTTAGCGAGGTAGAAGTTGTAAGACACTACACTAGGCTATCTCAGATGTCATATGGTGTTGATAACGGTCCTGTACCCCTTGGATCATGTACTATGAAGTACAATCCTAGGATCTCAGAAAAGATTATAGAAAAGAGTGGTATAACACTGCTTCACCCGTTACAAGACGAGGACACTGTACAAGGACTACTAGAGATACTCTATGAGCTAGAGAAATGGCTTATAGAGATAACTGGTATGACTAGATGCAGTTTACAGCCACCTGCTGGTGCAGCAGGCGAGCTCGCAGGAGCATTAATGATCAAGAAATACCATGAGAGTAGAAACGAGTCACACCGCTCAGAGATGCTTATACCAGATACTGCCCATGGCACAAACCCAGCGAGTTCCGCTATGGCTGGATTCATTGTCATAAAGATACCTACTGATGAAAGAGGGAACACAAGCCTGGAAGCAGTGAGAGCAGCTGTCTCTGAGAAAACAGCTGGCATGATGATGACTAATCCTAACACCCTAGGCTTATTTGAGGAACACATACTTGAGATAACAGATATAGTGCATAAAGCAGGAGGACTCATGTATTATGATGGTGCTAACCTAAATGGCATCATGGGTATAGTAAGACCAGGAGATATGGGGTTTGATATAATACACTTGAATCTCCACAAGACCTTCGCCTCACCACACGGTGGCGGCGGCCCAGGATCAGGGCCTGTGTGTGCAAAAGGCGAGCTAGTAGATTTCCTCCCGAGACCATTAATCGAGAAGAAGAGGGGACGCTACGTACTAGATTATAGTTGTGATAAATGTATTGGCTCACTCCACTCCTTTCATGGAAACATTATTCCTCTCATAAAGAGCTACATATACATACTAATGATGGGAGGAGAAGGGCTTCGCGAAGCCGCGTTGCAGAGCGTGCTTAATACTAATTACTTCATCTCATTAATGAGGGACAGCAAGGGTTATGACCTGGTCTATGCACCTGAAAGACCGAGGAAGCATGAAGTAGTATTTAGTGCAAAGCCCCTCTACATAGAGACTAGTGTTACAGCAGAGGATGTTGCTAAGGCGCTACTCGACAGAGGACTATACGCGCCAACAATATACTTCCCCCTAGTAGTTGATGAAGCATTAATGATAGAATTCACTGATACTGAGACGCCAGAGAATATAGAAGAGTATGCTAAGGCATTAAAAGAGATAGAGAGACTAGCACGTAGCAATCCTAGCGAGGTCAAAGCTTCTCCGAGGAATACCGGTATTGGTCGTCTAGATATGGTGAAAGCTAATCATCCGTCAACAGTTACGCCATCCTACAGGGTCTATAAACTGAGAAAGAAAGGTGTTATAAGAAGCCTTGTCTAGAGAAAACTTGATGTAGATACGAAGAGAAAGTGAATACATTGGCGATGAGGATAGTCATGCCCATCAGATAAAAGATGATGTGAGAAACCCTGGGGTATCCGAGCCTCCTACTTCTTTCATACTCTATAGTGCTTTGAACTTTGAATACCATTTCTCATAAGCCTCTATTATCGATGAGTCGACGCTGGGGCCTCTATTAGATAATGCTTCTAATAAATCCTCCATAGTTATGGGTCTGGGATTACCGGTCAAGTTACCAGTATTCGACTCAAAGAATTCTCTTACGACCTTCATGTGCGCTGCTTGGATTATATCACGTATATCGCTTGCAGTGTATCCCTCTGTTCTACGTGCTAGTTCTAAGAAGTCCACGTTTTCATCTATTCTGAGGCTTTTCGTGTATAGTTTAAATAATTGAAGCCTAGCCTCGAAATCTGGTAATGGTATGTATATACGTTTCTGAAATCTCCGTATAAACGGCTCATCTAGTCTCCATGGCTTATTCGTAGCACCAATGACGTAGACGTGTAGGTTAAACTTCTTGTCCTGGAGACCATCCATTTCTTTCAAGAACTGGTTCCTAACTCTGACCTCGCCTCCTACCTCGCTTGAGTATGATCCTAGCAGAGCATCTATCTCATCAATAAATATGATAGCTGGGACCCCCTGTTGCGCGTGTTCACGAGCTCTCCTAAATAACCGAGCTACATTCTTCTCCGCCTCTCCAAGCCATTTAGACATAATACTAGCAGCATCCACGTAGTAGAATATACCATCCACCTCGTTAGCAACTGCTGCTGCTAGCATCGTCTTTCCGCAACCTGGTGGCCCAAACAATAATATGCCACGCGGCCAGCCTAGAGGAAACAGGTCGGGTCTCTTAATAGGGTAAACTATTGCTTCTCTTATAGCTTGTTTAGCATGTTCTAGATCAGCTATGTCTTTAAAAGTCACGCCCGGCTTATCTGTAAGCATAAAATCATCTACATCAACATCACCATAATTCTCACCATGTAATCCGCCGAACTTGTTACCAGTCTTACCAGAGCCAGAACCTGATAAGACAACACCGCTCTTCAACTCTTTTATTCTACGCTCACACTCTCTTATCATCTCAACATATATTGATGTAAAAGGCGAATCAGGGTATAGTCTTAGAATTTTCAATAAGACTTCACGCGCTTTTTTATAATTAGATATAGCTGACTCTATGTTACCACTACGATCAGCTTGTACAGCTGCCGTCGTGTAACGACGTGCCATTTCTTCTAAGTAGGGTAATGCCGATGTCATGCTTTATCACCAAATTAATAGTATACTCTAGGCGGGTTTGTTCTAGGAAGAGGCAAGAAAAACACTAATTTTGGATTATACGCAGGCCTAGACAATGCTGTCTCTATGGGCTCCTATATCAAGTTATTAAGCCTTAGCGCCGCTACTGTAATGCTGGTGCTCCTAGTACTTATGTTCCTGTTCTTATCTTTCCTTTCTTTCTAAGCCTATCTAGCGCCTCTAATACTTCTCTCTTTGTTAAACCATACTTCTTAGCACAATCACTTACGTCTAGGAATCCTCTATGACTCTTTATGTACTCAAGCACGGCTTCCTCGGCGTCTTTTAGAGAAGATGACTGGGGTTTTGTTGATGTAACAGTCTTTGATTTCTGTTCTTGTTGTTGAGGCACAGCAGCTTGTTTTGCTATTCTTGGTGTTGATACACCTATTGGTAGTTCCGGTAGCTTCTCCTTGATCTCTAACTCTGCTACAGCTGCTGCTTCCTCTAACACCTTCTTGGCTTCTTCTGTTGCTACTGATACCATTAGTTCGCGCTCGCTAAACGTTCCTGCTTCGATCATTATGGAGTTTATCTGGTGATTAATCTCTTCAAGCTCCATTGCAACATTGGGTACTATGCCAGAGATTTGTTGTTTGAGATCCTTGATAACATGAGCAGCTGGTACGAGTATTGATGCAAAGTCTCCTATGACATCTATTGTCTCAAGTCTTATAGCTAGTCTCTCTATAGCTAGTTGTGCGGCACGTACCGCTTTAGCTATTTTTCTTATCTCAGCTACCTCGGCAGCATACACTGTTGCTTTAGCCAGGTCTCTGGACTCGAGCGCTTTTACAGCCATGTCGAATAACTCTCTACCCCTAGACTCGAGCCTATATACTACATCGCCTAACTTGTCGTGCTGAGTCTTGAGTCTTACAATTACGTCCATTACTTTGCTCTTTAAATTATCCTTCTTACTAAACCCGAATAAGCTACCGAAGAAGCCTAAGATGCCACCTCCTTCCTTCCTACTACTAACGTCAAGAGCCATTTACTTTACACCTCTACTAATCTACTTATATACGCTATATGTGGACTATCACCTAGGATGAACTAGGGAAGGGTTCCTCGAGTAAAAACAGCTCTATATTGGTTAGGAGTTGCTAGCTAGTCAGAGCTACGTGTTACGTCTCGCCCTCTATTACTTGTACAAATATCGGTGTCTCGCCCTGCTGTGCTACCGGGGCTTTCTCCTCTGCATGCTCTTCTCCTGACACTGTCTCTTTCTTTGGTTCGACGCCTACTGGCTCTTCTAGAACCTTTTGTAGCTTCTCTAGTGTTCTCCTAGCATCTTTCTTCTCTTCTAGGTTCTTGTCACGAGCTAAGCGTAGCATATCAGCAGATGTCTTATATGCTCTCTCACCTATTTCGCCAGCTATGTAGCTCATCTTTACAGCTGTTAATGCTCTCTCTATCTTTGTAACCTGGTCTTCTAACTCGTATATTCTACGGTTTATCATCTCTCTAACAGCTTTTGATACCTCGGAGAGCTTCTTTACTTGTGACTCTACTTTGTTCTTGAACTCCATGTACGCGTGTCGAGGTATCTCTCCCTTGCTGTATAGATCCTCTAACGCCTTTAACCTCCTCTTTGCTCTCTCAATCTGCTTTATGGCTTTGTTAGCCTCGCTCTTCCATGCAGGGTATATTACTAATCCTCCAGAGTCTAACACTATTCTCTCAGCTGGAACTGTATGGAACTCGAACTCGTTTACCCTGATCTCGACAGACTCCACTTTACCGTCTACATCGCTGTATATCCCCACTATCCTACCAACTATCCTGCCATAGGGGTCTTTAACGTCTTGACCCATGTATTTCTCAAGAGTTTCCACATCCAGTATCATAACTCCTATCCTCCCAGGGTTTCTCGGAGAAAATGCTTTGCCATGTATTTGGTTTAAAAGGATTAAGGGGTGGTAATGCCAGCCTACAGGCTTTTAAAGCTACTTAACCCCAGCTATCTGACTGGTGACAAGACTACATGCCTAGTTTAGGTAGCTTCGGAGACTCCTGGGGAGGCAAAGAGCGAGTGTCTGTTAGTAAGAAGATAAAGAACTTCATAAGCCCACCACCGCCTCTACGCCAGAGGATCGCATTAGCACTCTACAAGCTTAAGGCACAAAACAACCATCTAGAGTACATGATAGCAAAACTCCAGGAGAGAGACAAGAGGTTATTCGAGAAAGTAGTTGAAGCACAAATAGCTAGAGACAAAGCTAAAGCATCAATGTATGCTGCCGAGGTAGCTGAGATAAGAAAAATAGCCAAGACCGTTATGACAGCTAAACTAGCACTTGAGCGCGTCGCACTACGATTAGAGACTATAAGAGAGATGGGAGACCTACTTGTAACATTAGGCCCAGTAGTAGGTGTAGTAAAAGAGCTTAGATCAGTACTTATGGGTGTTATGCCTGAGACAGCCCTCGAGCTGAGAGAGATAGATGACTTATTAGAATCAGTAATAATAGATGCTGGCGAATTCATGGGTGTAGAAAGTGAAGTATACCTGGTAAACGAGGAGGCAAAGAAGATACTACAAGAGGCCACAATGATAGCAGAGCAGAGAATGAAAGAACAATTCCCAGAACTACCCTCATCTACCGCGCCAAGCACATTACCACAACCACCAGCAGCTACTGAGGAGTCAAAATAACATTTATACAAAAGTTGAGATCGATTAAGTAATCGAACATTTTTTATCAATAATATTCTTGTTCTAACAAGTTTTCTTCAGATAAATCGTTATTTGATATTTTATCAGCAGCCTGGTCTCTATCATTCCTTGATGGTCAACGCTTTTAACCCTCATCATCCAGCAGCATGATGTCATGTATTGTAGAAGTCTTATTCCTTAAATATCTATCATAACTATACAGCTATATGCATAGGGTAGATAACAGTGGAGTCTATAATCTTGAGTAAGCTGTCAAACCTTCTGAGTATAATATCACCAGAGACACTAGGTAGAATACTGGTCGAGCTAGGAGTAATTGTCTTATTAGCCCTAGGTTTCATAGGAGCCGCGATAATGGTAATAAGACTCTCTAAGAGAATAGTAAATCTAACTGTACCGCAATTCCTTGTATTGATAATACTTACTGCTAGCATAATGGTTGTATTAGGAGGTGTACTAGTAAATGCCAGTCCCCGGTAATGAGTGCCTAAAGACAAGGAGTATATGTTTTACAAAACCTTAATTATAATATTATACTTGTGCTCTAATAATTCTAACTCTTATAAAGTATTTCTAATTTCTGCAAGTATCCTATAATATTATAAGACTTATAGCTAGCTAGATTAGAAGTTTAACATGTGGAAATCTATTATTATTAAATTATTGAAAATAAAATATAAATACTTTTGAAAATATGAAAAGATCAGGGCTTTTCTTACTACAGTAGCAAGGTGCATGCGACTATGAAGATACGTAGAAGAGGCTTCCTAAAACTAACCGCATTGACATCAATGGGTGTTGCATTACCAGAGCTTAGCGGTAGTAAACTAGTATTATCGACACTAGAGCCTGCAAAAGAGGCTAGATTACAGGCTTCTAGTAGGCTCGAGAGGCTGCAAAAGAAGTACTTTAAGTGTGGTATCTGCGGAGCTGGTTGTGTGCTGGTAGGCTATGTAGACCCAGATATAGGGAGGATAGTGAAGATAGAGGGTGATCCAAGAGATTACGTATCTCATGGAACTCCATGCGTTAAGGGCAAAACCGCTCACCTGACATTCTATGACCCAGAGCGGCTCAAAGTACCTATGAGGAGGACTAACCCGGATAGAGGATTCGTACTGGACGAGAATGGCGGAGTCATCGGCGTCAAAGATCCGAGATGGGAAGAGATAAGCTGGAGCAAGCACTTGACGAGATTGCTGACAAGGTCGCAGAGGCCATAAAAACTGAGGGTCCCAGTCTAGTACATCTAAATTTTTATTGCTATAGCTATATAGATGAACGGCATGTGATAATCATTGACAATGGATAAGATAAATACTCGTAAAACCATGTATAATGCATACAGGTTGCTAGCAATCCTATTCTTAGGGCCAGTTGACTCTAAGAAGATACTGCAAGAACTTTTTGAACGAGAAATAATTGAACCAGCAGGTTTTGCAGCCCCTGTATGCGGCAACTGTAGGTGATTATCTAAATCACCTGCTAGAAACACTCAGGGAATACATGCATAGCAATAATCTATGGAGAGAGTTTAACATAGACTATACTGGTTGTACACAGCCAAAACCTGGAGGCACAGAGTGTTATATTTATGAGAGCGTGTATGCTGCTAGAGATAGTGGTAGGCCTACCATTAATGATCCAAGAGTCTCTGAAGACCTTGTTAGGTATTATAGGATAGCAGGTCTTGAGCCTAGTGGTGATAGAAGCCCTGATCATGTATCAGTGGAGCTTGACTACTTAGTTGCTCTACACTTAATTGAAGCAGAGGCTCTTAGTCAGAACAAATTTGACTTAGCTAATCACGTTGCTAGTATAAGGAAGCAGTTTGTCTCTAGACACGTAGCTCGGTGGATGCCCGAGATTGTGGAGTGTATTTTGAGATGTCCTAATAATCGTCTGTTAAGACTTGCCGCAGAGCATCAAAAGTACTCCTAGAGTGCGAGGATAAAAATTAGTTTATGATACTATGCCGTTGTTGCCCTAGACATATCTTTTTCGAGGAAAGACTCTAGATGAGGCAAATATAGCTTCTCCACCTAGTTCTTCTTCTATCTCAAGTAATCTGTTATACTTAGCTACACGCTCCGATCTAGCTGGTGCACCAGTTTTTATAAGCCCGGAGTTTACTGCTACAGATAAATCCGCTATGAATGTATCCTCAGTCTCCCCGCTTCTATGACTAACTATTGTTTTCATACTATTGTTTTGTGCTAGCTCTATGGTGTCAAGGGTCTCTGATAATGTGCCTATCTGGTTGACTTTTATGAGGATAGCGTTAGAAGACTTCCTTTCTAAGCCTCTAAGTAGCCTATGCCTGTTAGTCACGTATAGGTCATCGCCTACAATCAGTATCCTGCTACCATGTCTCCTAGTCAGTTCAGCGAATCCTTCAAAGTCTTCTTCGTAGAAGGGATCCTCAATACTACAGATAGGATACTCGTATATCAGGGCAGAATAGTATTCTATCATTTCTTCTTTATCTAGTTCTTTCCCATCAATAGAGTACTTGCCTTCAGAGTAGAACTGTGAAGCCGCAGCATCTAGTGCTAGGAAGACATCGGAACCTGGTTCGTAACCAGCATTCTTGATAGCTAATACGAGCGCCTCGAGCGCTTCTCTAGTATTCTTCATTGGTGGTGCAAAGCCCCCCTCATCCCCAACATTTATTGCCTGCTTACCGTATCTGTCAGCTAATAGTTTCTTCAGTGAATGGTAAACCTCTACGCCAACTCTTAGTGCTTCGCTAAAAGCATCGCCTGCGACGGGGACTATCATGAATTCTTGGATGGAGAGCTCATTACCAGCATGCGCACCGCCATTAATTATGTTCATCATTGGTGTAGGCAGCGTTCTTGCACGTATACCGCCAATATACTTGTAGAGTGGCGCGCCTAATTGTATTGATGCTACACGAGCTACTGCTAGTGATACGGAAAGTATGGCGTTTGCGCCAAGTCTAGACTTATTAGGTGTTCCGTCAAGCTCTATCATTAGGCTGTCTATGAGAATCTGTTTACGCGCATCTAAACCCTTGATCTTAGGAGCTATCACTTCATTGACATTCTTAACAGCTTTACTTACCCCTTTACCACCGTACTCTTTCCCACCGTCACGTAGCTCTAATGCTTCATGCTTGCCCCTGGATGCCCCTGAGGGCACAGCTGCTTTACCAACCGCCCTCCCTTTAAGGTATACCTTGCTTTCAATAGTAGGATTACCCCTAGAATCTAGTATCATCCTAGCTCTAACATTCTCTATTAAAAAGTAGTTTTCCATTCAATCACCATAATGTTTATGTTATTTGACGCTCTAAAGAAGTTTAGTTTAGGGAGGACAGGGCTGGCAGCATAACTATATGGTGTAAGACTTGAGGATATTGATCATAGGCGCTGGCGAAGTTGGGGCTCATCTAGCTAAATCACTAGCAGCTAGAGGTAATGATATCATAATTATAGATAAAAACAAGGATAAATGTGATAGAATAGCTGCGGAAGCAGATGTACTAGCATTAAATAGAGACGCTACTGATCCAACACTATACGAGGACATCGATCTTAGAGCTATGGATGTCGTAGTAGCTGCTACTGACAGGGACGAGGTAAACTTGTTTGTAGCAACGATAGCAAGAGACTTCGGTGTACCACGTATAATTGTTAGAGTAAAGAACGAGAACCTGGTTAGTATACTGGAGCGTATAGGGATAGAGTACGTGATTGCAGAGCCAGTGGTTACGGCTATGCTGATAGAGGGTATTATTGAAGGAAAATATCATGCAGTATCACTAGTGCCAGTAATCTCGGGCAATTATGTTCTCGTAACAGTCACTATAACAGAAGTAGACTCTAGCGTCGGGAAAAGAATAGATCAATTACCATTACCAGAGACTGGTGTGTACGTCCTTGCCGTATTTGATGGTGAGCGCTTCCTTGACCCCGAGGAAGTCGGGGAGCTTAAACAAAATCACCAAGTAATAGCACTTATTAGGAAGGATCTTGTTGACGAATTTCTCAAAGCGTTTAGGTAGGGATTATGGACTCCTTTTCTGCTTTCCTAGGATACCTCGAATACTTTAAGGAGAGCCCTCTTGCACTTAGGATACTATACGCTCTCATCACAATAATAGTATTCGTAATCGCGGAGAGGCTTATCAGGCGCTATCTCGGTAGACTTGTTCAAAAGAATATTATAGCGCAAAGCGTTGCATCCCGTGTTGCCAGTATCATAGACATAATACTCTACCTACTATTAGTTGTGACAGTGCTATTTGAGATAACGATGGTGAAAGAACTCATATGGCTAATAGTCGGCGTCATACTAATACTAATGGCCTCTCTGTGGCCGCTTTTAGAGAATATACAATCTTATTTCGCATTACTGACATCACGATCCGTTAACCCGGGTAAGATAATAACTGTTGATGGCACTACTGGAAAAGTTCTCGAGATGAATCCTATATACACTATAGTCAGGACAACAGGAGGGGACCTAGTATATATTCCGAATAGAAAGTTATTGACAGAACAACACACTATAGAACACGAATACGAGCTACATACCCTTCATCTAATAGTAAAGAATCTTAATGATCCAAATGAGATAGATCTCGTAGAGGATAGGATAAAGAACGTGCTCGCTACAAAATTCAGATTAGGAGTAAAAGGCATTGAGCCGAGGATACAGCTTGTCAGGGTAAGCAGGAATCACGCAGAGTATCGTATAAGTTACGCAGTAATAGGCACAGAGGTGAAATTCACACATGTCTCACACCTAGTAAAGCTACTTCTAGACGAGCTTAGAGAGTTTGACGTGGAGATTAGAGTTAAATAACCCGAGCTATAACACTGCAAGGGAGGGGAAAATGCCGCGTAAAAAGGCCACAAGAGATCCCCATATATGCCCATCTTGCGGGACAAAGGTGGAGAAGCCTGTAAAGACTTGGCAGCTAGTCTCACCATTACCCGATGCATACGGGAGGATAACGATAACTATCATGGGATCATTCAGATGCCCTAACTGTGGAGAGTCTTGGAGAACCGTCATTAGCAAAGTCAAGGCAGGCGACAGAGGCATAGAAGTAGAAGGAGCTAGGGGGCGTAAAAAACTAGAAGCCGAGAAATCGCCTCGCAGAGAGGGGGAAATTATAGAGATAGATATAGATGATATCGACGAAGAGGAACTCTAACCATTACCAAGGAATGTATAGTAATGAAGAGAGAACTTAGGGAGAGAATATTCACAATAATAGTATTAGTCCTAGTAGTAACGATAATAGCATATAGCTGGAACGCGCATAAGAACGGTTTTTCTCCTCTAGCGGTAGTAAGAGGTCACAGTATGCTACCGTTACTACAAGAGGGTGATCTAGTAGTACTAGTCAAAGCTAGTCCTAATGAGATAAAACCAGGCGACATAATAATATACAGGACATCCTGTAGCGCAACAGGGTATATTGTTCATAGAGTTATAGCTGTGAATACTATTGGAGACAACTACTATTATAGAACTGCCGGGGACAATAATCTTGTCACAATAAGTGTAAGCAAAAACCGGGTTAATCTGAAGGACCCAACTATTGTTAAAATACTTGCAGAAAAAAATAATTCGCTACTTATACTAAAATTAGTTGAAGACATACCATGTTATGATAGTCCCTATGGTATTAGTTATTCTAGAGTTGTAGGAAAAGTCTTGGAGATACGTGGAATACCTCTAAAGATACCATACCTAGGTTATATATCGATAGCCTTGGGGAAATAACTACTCAGGGGCTAGAATAGTATTCGCATGTGGCAAGATGTCTCTAATCAATATCCCAACACTCCTTAGTTTACTCAGTCTCTTGATATACTCGTTGAAGTCTAGTTGCTCCCTACTTTTCCACTCCCTGTACTTAGACAATAATTCTTCCAAAGCTTTTGCATGCCATTTACACAGCTTGTTATTATCTAGTCTTTCTCGATCACAAACCATGCACTTGTTCTTGACAGGTACTAACCCGATGCTCTTGGCAAGCCTAATACCAGCTTCTAGATAATGCTTCCTATACTCGGCTAATGCTTTATCTAATATCTCTCTAGCCTCCTCCACTACTTCTCTTCGAGATCTTGTTCCTCTCCTTATATCCTCCATGTGTTTTTCGAATAATCTTGTAAGCTCCACGCTAGTTATCAGTTTGAAGTATTCTTGGAGGACCTCAGCTATCTCCATGCCTAGTTCTGTGATACTAATATAAGCTCCTCTTTGTTCAAGATATTTTCTGCTAAAGAGCGTCTCAACTATTCTAGCCCTAGTAGATTCCGTCCCTATGCCTACTGATTCCATCCATCTAACTATAGAAGCCTTGGTGTAAGGCTGGGGAGGCTGAGAGAATACTCTCTTGACTCTTACATCAACTATTCTTACAATATCGCCTTTTCTTAAGAGTGGTGCATCCCGCTCCCCAATATCTATGAAAGGATATAGCTCCAACCAGTTCTTCTTAAGAATTCTTCTTCCATGAAGCCTGTACCTTAAGCCCGTTCTAGATGTGAAAGTTATTAAGATAGTCTGTATCCTAGCGGGAGGCGCCATACAGGCTAGGAATCTACGTACTATTAAATCATGTATTCTACTATGATCCTTGTCTAGGGATCGTGAAGGCAAATTACCTGTAGGGTGTATTGCTGGGTGTGCCGGATCCTCTTTTCTGCCTTGTCTAGGAACTAGTCTCCCAGAAGTGAGAGAGTATAGTTTCTCAACTAGCTCTTTATACTCTCTTGACGTGTAGAGCTTCTTGACTATGGAGTTTATGTTAAGAGTTGGTGGCAGTTTTTGACTATTCGTGCGCGGATAGCTGATTAATGCGTCGAGATAGAGGTCTTCAGCCAGCTTTTGTGTCTTCATAGGAGAGTACTTGTATAGCTTGTAGGCTTCTTGTTGTAGATCACCTAGGTTGAATGGCGGGGGTGGTTTAAGCTCGGTCGTACTAATAATACTTTTATCTACAAGTAGACTACCCTCGGCTCTCAGCATTCTAGCTTTATGCTCTGCCTCGGCTAAAGATCTGATGCTGGTTAAAGGCTCTAGGGTGTATATTTTATTACCCACAGCTATGCGGACGGAGATCGTGTATGAGGGTATTGGGATGAATAATCTTCTAGAGATATCCCTCCTCATAATCTCTAGGAGCGTTGGTGATTGTACTCTGCCAGCACTTAGTATTACTCTCCTACCTGTAGCATCGCTTAAAGCATGCATAAGAGCTCTAGAGACATTTATACCCCATAACCAGTCAAGCTCATGGCGGCAGAGCCCAGCCTCTATCATATGATGATCCAAGGGTGAGAGATTCCTAAAAGCTGCTAAGAGCTCGTCTCTTGTAAGACTTGAAAACTTCATCCTCTTAGCTCTACTCTCATCACCGAAGTACTTTATTATTAAATACCCGATAACGCTTCCTTCAATATCGTAATCGCACGCGTTTACATAGAGTACAGCATTTGACAGTAACTTCTTTAATACCTCGTAGAACTTCTTTAAGTGCTTCGACTTTTTCTCTATGTCCCATAATGGTCTCCACTCGTACTGGTAGACTGGAAAACCTCTTTGAGTAGTATGTAGGCCGAACAAGTGGCCAGCACTAGGCACTATGACTAATGGCGAGTGGTCTCTGCGGTATATTATCCAGTACGGTATATCATACATTCTGCACCTGATAGTGCTGGTGCCTAGAACCGATAATGCCTGTGCCATCATTCTCGCTGCTTTTGGTTTTTCAGCTACTAGTACCCAGTAATTCCTTGGCTGGAAACAAGCTGTACTAGCAGAGTATCCCCGTGCTCTTCCCATTAGACATCAACTACCGTTACTCTATACCGGTAATGGTATCGTTAGTACAAAGAGTATCAAGTATATAGTGAATACTAGTGCAAGTTTAAAAGAGGATATAGAAGAATACTCAAGCCCGGCTGCACCTACGTGTCTACCCCGGGTGAGCGTTAGTATTATCAGTACAAAGAACACTAGGAGAATTAGAGGCTTATACGCGAGAGATGCTACTAGGAGAATTATGAATATTGCCCAGCTGGTAATAAAGTGCATTTTCTCGCCGAGAACTGCTCTTATAATATGTCCTCCATCTAGTTGAGCTACTGGCAAGAGATTCAGGAATGTTACTAAGAACACTATATAGGCTGCAAAAGCAACTGGATGGAGCACAATTATGCCCTCACTATTCTTTTTGATCTCCTCAGCTAAAAGTAGGAATATTAGAGGCGACAACCTGAGTTCGCCACCGATATGGCTAGCCATCTCCGGGGAGAGTACCGGGGAAAGCGATAACCCGTGAATAG
>CAZCAU010000006.1:0-14200 GCA_964496855.1 uncultured Desulfurococcales archaeon | reverse complement strand
GGCCTGTGATTCCTATAACTGCTAGTTCTTGTAAAGAAGGCGGCAGCCATCTCATATTTATAATTGCGCCAAATGTGCCTAGAAACCCTAGCTGAATAGGTGGTCCAGGTAAGAAGTACGGCAGACTTGTAGGGGTATTATATCTGCGAGAAGCAATGTAGTGGCCTAGCTCGTGGAGACCTAGGGGGAATAACAGTGCTACAAGAAACTCTAATGCTGTGATATATGGTGATTCTGAGGGAAAAGAGCTCGCTAGACCATATCCTGTGAACCATACTGTTACAAATGTGGCTATAAGTAGTATAAGAGCTTTAAAACGCTCTCTAATAGGGTCAGCACGGCTACTAATAATAACTCTCAGCACGGGTACGCCATTAATAACCCTCATTATGGGATAATAAGAGTATTGTACAAGCTCTTTATACAGTTTCTTAAAACAGTCTTCTAACTCGTTAATACTACTCCTGCGTTCTCGGATCATGAATGTATAGTATCTACGCTTACTGTCATAACTATAATTAGTTATGTCAAAATATTTTGAAACAATGTTTTTAACAACATCATTATCATTATTATTACTTATAGAAGCCATGTATGTACGCCTTTATATTACCGAGACTCTTCTTTGAGAAGCCATGATAAAGGTATAGCTTGTTCTTTCCCAGAACGTGTTTTTCTCAGAATAGTAATAGGTAATACTCCTCTCTTAAGCTCTTCTTCAGCTATTTCTACAAAGTCTTTGCCCCTCAGCTCAGATACATCTATTAATGGCATAGCACCTAATGCAAGTTGCAAAGCTCGTGCCCCTATTATCCTTGCTTTCTCAAACCTGGTGAGCCTGGGAGGCCCCACTAGGATTTCCTTAGCCACCAAGACTGTGACCTCCGTGCCTGCAACCATCATCTACTTAAACAAGTTTATAAGTATAATTGGGGTAAACAGGTGCTGTCTCTAAAAACGGTTTTATCTATATAAAAAATGTTTTGCACACTAAATTAGTTTAGAACTCGAACTTCTCTTTGCCAAATTCTTCTTCTCCGCCTTTCTCTTTCTTCTCCTTCTTCGGTGGAGCAGCAGCAATAACGTCATCTATCTTTAGCAGAGTTATAGCTGCCTCTGCTGCGCTCTTGATGACCTGTTTCTTCACTATTACTGGCTCTATTATGTTCTCCTCAATGGTATTCTCGACTATCTCTCCCGATAAGGCATCGATTCCGGCTGATGCTTTTCCGTCAGCATGTAGCTGTCTTAGCTTCATTAATGTCTCTAGAGGCTCTAGTCCCGAAGTCTCTGCTAGGATCATGGGTATCTCTTCTAGTGCGTCAGCGAAGGCTTCTATAGCTAGTTGTTCTTTGCCTCCAATCTTCCTGGCGTACTCTCTAAGTCTTATGGCAAGCTCTATCTCTGCTGCTCCGCCGCCACCTACTATCTTAGGGTCTCTCATAATGTTCCTAAGCACGTTAATAGCATCGTTTATGCTTCTCTCAGCCTCGTCTAGTATCATGTCATTTGCTCCTCTGACAAGTATTGTCACAGCTTTGGGGTTCTTGCATCCCTCTATGAACACCATCTTCTCGTTTCCGACTTTTCTCTCTTCGACTAGCTCTGCCTCGCCTAGATCCTCTGGCTTCAAGTCTTTTATGCTACTAATTATCTTACCACCAGTTGCTCTCTCTAGTTTCTCCATGTCGCTTCTCTTAACTCTTCTGACTGCTAGTATTCCCTTCTTAGCTAGGAAGTGCTGTGCTACATCATCAATACCCTTCTGGCATATTACTACGTTTGCTCCTGTCTCAGCAATCTTGTCAACCATTTCTTTGAGTATCTTAGTCTCCTCTTCTAAGAATGCTCTGATTTGTTCAGGTGATGTTATGTTTATCTTAGCTGTGATTTCTGGCTTCTCTACTTCTAGTGGTGTGTCTAGTAGTGCTATCTTAGCATTAACAACCCTCTTAGGCATACCAGGGTGAACTACTTCTTTGTCCAACACAATGCCTTTAACAAGCACAGAGTCTAGTAGGCTGCCTCCCTTCTTCTTCTCTATCTTAATGTTATCTCTTCTAACAATGTATGTACCGTCTCCTTTCGGCTCTGCAATAGTCTTAACTGCTTCTACGACCATGTTTATAGTCTTTTCTAGAGTGGGGCCGCTGCCAAGATACTTGCTTGCCAAGGATGTTGCTGCGAGTCTCTTTAAAGTCTCATCGTTATTAGGATCGACTTTCACTGATATTTCATCTAATATCTCTATTGCTTTCCTCATTGCCTTGTTATAGCCTTCAATTATTATTGTCGGGTGAATATTCTGATCTAATAGGTACTCTGCTTTTTCTAGCAAGTTGCCTGCTAGGACTACTGCTGAAGTAGTACCATCGCCTACTTCAGCGTCTTGTGCTTTAGCTACCTCTACCAGCAGTTTTGCCGCTGGGTGTTGTACCTCCATTTCCTTTACAATAGTAGCGCCGTCATTAGTTATAGTCACGTCTCCGAAGCTGTCTACAAGCATCTTGTCGAGGCCGCGTGGTCCTAGGCTTGTCTTTAATACCTCAGCGAGCACCCTGGCTGCTAGTATGTTGTTTCTAAGAGCGTCTCGACCATGTGTTCTTTGTGTACCCTCTTTTAGTACAAGCACAGGTACGCCATAAAGTGCCATATTTATCACCCTACATCTTTAGAGGGTTCCATATACTTGCAGTTTTGGTTTTCAGACTCGCTTCTATATATATTTTTCTCTAATAAACATGCGTTAATGGATCGGATAAGAAATAATAAATCTAGTGTAAACACAACCACAGATGGGATCTAGTATGCTTATGGATACAAATAAGGTAATTAAAATCTTTGACAAGCTAGCTGAGCAGAGTATTGATAAAGCGAACTCGTTCCTACTAGCTTACATACAGACGATAATACACGTGTATGAGGCCAGCGCGTTTGATAAAAAAGAATTCCAAGAATACATTGTAAGACTACGCGATAGCCTCTTAGAAGTATCTGATAGGGTAAACCCGTTTATCAATGCTGTCCTCGGTGTACTAGAGGAAGATCTCGGTAGGGAAGCCATAAGTGAGGCTTTGAATCGTATCAGGGAGCTATGGCGCATGGAGAGGCTTGATAGACTCGAGGTGTGAGATCTGCATACATGTAGTATATGCAAAAAGAGAAGCGCAACATATTATAGGAAATCCTCGGGTCACCTACTCTGCAATATTTGTTTTAGAAGAGTATTATTAAAAAGTATTAAGAGATTTATAGCTTCAAATAAAATGCTTAGACCTTTTGATAAAATACTTGTAGTTTTCTCAAGAATCATCCCTCACTATGCATTGCTAGCCTACACGTTGTTATCTATTATAGAGAAAAACTATAGAGCAGAAGTCGTACTTGCTACACCTACAGGTCTCGTAGATAAAGTAAGAGGCTTACTCGATAAAAACAATGTAAAACCAAATATTATTGAAATCCCTGGGCAACACCCTTCAGACATATATGCATTGATTAGGACAGAGAGAAGATTAGGGCTTAACATAGCTAGAAGCAAGGGTTTTAATGTAGTTGCACTACCTTATACAAGGCTAGAGTTATCATCAATATTCATATCAGGGATTCTTAGCAATGATTTTGAAAAAGCATTACTAGCAGAGGAATACGCAGAGACTATCGATGGTATTCGCATCATAACACCATTAGGGAATCTAGGGCCTGATGATGCCACATATTATTGTTTCATAGCCGGGTTCCTAGATGAAGACATACTAGGATACAGTCTACTGCTAGATGAAAAAGAGTATTATGAGTATTCGAAAAATATGCTCTTATCACTGTATAATGATAACACTGAGACCCTGTACTCTACAAGAAGAAGCATAATAGAGATACTATCTACCGCTAAGAAGCTAGGGTTAAAAAGGTGTAGTAGGTGTTATGCCTGGTCATATACAGATCCGTGCAAAGCCTGTAAGTTCCAGGTCCAGGTGGATAAGACTCTAAATGAGAAGTGAAGCCAGTACCCTAGATACCCATACGATGAAAACCGTGTTGTTTTAATACTTCTCTCAATCCGCGTCTGATAGCCAGTCTATCAGCACTCTCATTAGCTAGCACTCCTTCTTGCTCCCATACCATTTGACCCCTGATATAAAGCCTTATTATTGGTACATATCGGCCTCGCGGATAATCCTCAAGCAGCTCTGGTGCTTGTTTATGATCAATAAACACCATCTTAATCCTGCTACCCAGGGGTCCTAGTATAGACGCTAGTATTCTTGATAAATACCTGCTCTCATAGCTATCCTTGTTCCTAACCTCTAGAAAGACGAGCTCGTGCTCTCTTAGTATCTTTTCTAGTTCCTCGCGCGTCTTGATCTCTACAGCGTAGTCAGGCATAATAGCTACCTCATGTTGATTTTCTATACTTGAGCACGGATACGAGGAAACCTACTTCCTCATCTGTTAATGATATCTCTAACAAGTATTCTCCCGGAGAAATAGGGTGTTTGTGGGAAACTATGCCCTTTTCGCCCCACAAGACTTTCCTCCTAGATATCGCTTCATCTAGCTCCTCTATACTAGAGGCTTCAGCGAAGATTTTTAAAAACATGTCAAACTCGTTATGTTCTTTCAACTCTTTCTCACTGATGCTACGACCACAGATTAGGCATTGTAGCAGCGGTGTTACGCTCTTAAATCCACAGTAAGGACATGCAAAAGGAGATGGCCTACCGTATTTCTCCCATACGGATCTAAGAATAGGTATGAGGTGGTCAAGCTTGTTCTTTTTGACCAAGCTATATAATAATGACATATATGGGAGAAGAGCCTCTTCACCATTAAAGATTATAAATTCCAACTGTTCTGCTGTGAAATCCTTCTTTTCTTCTAACAAGTAGTATATTATTTTTTTCAAGAGATTATTCTTGAATCTCTGGACTCTTTTAAGCAGCGCATCTGGTTTAACAGATGATGTTATAAGTGGTTCTATAACTTCCTTGACTATTTCTCTTGCTTTCTCCTTCTCTATGCCTAAAAAGTCTAGGTGAAGAATCCTATATGCATCATCAAATACCTTGTTAACAATATTCTCTATAGATACTTGCGACTTCTTCTTGCTAGTTTTCTTCTTAGATGGTTTTTTCTCAACAATAACTGTTGATTTCGATTCTTTCTTTCTTCTCGATTTCGTTGAGGATTTTTTCCGAGGGCTCATTTGTATTATTCTCCTAATAGTATCAAAAGAAGGAAATAATACGCTTAATCCGAGCCTCTACTCCTGCCACGCTTTATTCTTAACGTGCTCTTACGAGACACGTACCTACTTATAAGATAACTTAATAATATACTCAGCCTCTTTCTGTACTTTCTCTTGACTTCTTTGAGTTTCTCTTCGAACATTACGGGGTCGGGAGTAGCTGTGTTAAACCATGCTATGGAGAGTCTCCTGTAGAGGTAGTTTAAGAGATCTTCGTATTCTTCTTCGAGATCTATCGGGTAGTCTGATTCTATTATTATCTTCTCCATCATGTTGCCAAGGTAATAGTCTACTAGTTCTAGTGGATCCATGTCTTGCAACGGCCTCCTCAGTCCCCTTTAGTTATTTCTAAGCATATATAAGTTAATTGTTCCAGCTTTATCTAACTTGTTCAAAAATGATTCTAGAAGAAACAGGAAGAGTATTATTGATAATACTCTGGGATATCTTTTGTGGGATATTGTTCCTACAGTATTCCCACTGTTTATCGACGGTTAGGTGGATAATACTAGGTATAAATAGTAATACAGTGGTTCTTCAAAAAGACATGATTTAACTCTCAGAACCATAAATTATCTTTTACACCACTAGTGGAAGAGACTGCCTTAGCATCACAGGAGGGAGAGAACCGTGAAAGAAGAAAAGTCCCGCCAGATCTATGTCGTGAAAAGAGATAAGAGACTGGAAGCGTTCAGCGAGGAAAAGCTGTATAAAAGCATAGTTAATGCCGTAAAAGGAGCCGGGTTAACCGAGGAAGATGCTGATAGAGTCTTTGTCAGTGTTATCAGTAATATTAGGAGTATTAACGCGGAAAGCATAGAATCGGCAAAGATAGCTGATATTGTAGAGAAGTCTATTATTGAGAAAATTGTTGAGAACCCATTGTACGAGGAAGCAGCTAAACGTTTTGTCTTAGCTCGTATTTATAATCATGTTTTTGGCAAGAACTCGTGGAAAGAATTTGATAGTATTGATTTGAAGCTCACGTTTAACTCGCTTAAAGTTCTCGAATCACGTTATCTTCTCCGAGATCCCGAGACTCTTAGATATAGAGAGACTCCTCACATGATGTTTAAGAGGGTTGCTAAGCATCTTGCTAGTGTAGAGAAGAGATACGGGGCTGGAGAAGACAAGGTAAAGAGTATTGAGCGCGAATTCCTTAGATTACTTGTTGATCTAAGGTTTATGCCTAATAGCCCTACACTAATGAATGCTGGTACTAGACTAGGCGTGCTTTCAGCATGCTTTGTTATACCAGTTAGGGACGCGATGACTACACCTGATGGAGAAGGAATAATGGATGCTGCGAGAGCTATGGCTCTAATACACCAGCAGGGCGGGGGCACCGGGTTTGATTTCAGCGAGCTGAGGCCTGAGGGAGACATTGTAGCTAGTACTGCTGGTGTGGCAAGTGGTCCTTTGTCGTTTATGAGAATCTATGATACAATAACAGATGTTGTCAAGCAGGGTGGTAAGAGACGTGGTGCTAATATGGGTATAATGCATATCTGGCACCCAGATATAGAGAAGTTTATCAAGTCAAAAACGGGAGAGTTGAAAGACGTTCATCTACAAAACTTCAATATAAGCGTAGGAATATATGATGCATTTATGGAGAGTGCGCTCTCGGCTGGTAAATGGTTTCTCGTCAATCCTCGCCAGACTTTCCTTGGAGGCGAGAACCAGGCTTATGATTCTAGACTATATGCTATGAGCAGAGCACGCCACACATTTTCCGAAGATTGGGTCGCAGAATACGTGATAGAAGAACTAGAAGAAAATGGTGGCAGTATACCATTGGATAAAACACTTATAATAACCCTTGAAGAAGCCCTAGAAATAGCCAAGAACGAGGATGCAGTAGTAAAGATTGTTAATAGTGCCGAGTTATTAAAAGAAATAGCTCACGGTGCATGGGACAGCGGAGACCCAGGCTTAGTATTCATCGATGAAATTAATAGAAGACACCCCACATGGTATCTAGGAAAAATCAATGCTACTAACCCCTGCGGAGAGGAGCCTTTACTTCCTTGGGAGAACTGTAATTTAGGTAGTATAAATCTCGAGAAATACGTTGTTGAGAGAAATGGTAAGCTAAGTATTGATTGGAGTGGGCTTGCCAGAGACGTGCGGTTTGCTGTCAGGTTTCTAGATAATGTCATTGATGCAAACAAGCATCCGTTACCGCAGATAGATAGAGCTAACAAGTTTACACGCAAGATAGGTCTTGGAGTAATGGGCTGGGCTAGACTCTTAGCTAGGCTAGGAATACCATATGACTCTCCTGATGCTGTACTACTTGCTTGGAGCCTGGGTGAGTGGATAACATACAATGCTTATAAAGCATCAGTAGAGCTCGCAAAAGAGAAGGGTGTCTTCCCGGCATGGAATCCAAAGCTATATAGGTTTGTCTGGAGAACACGTAGATTCGAGAAGCCGGAAGATTTGATGAAAGAGGCTGGTATAGAGAAGATAGAGTATAGCCAGGAGACTCTACGCATAGTTAATGAGAGGCCTAGGGTAGACTGGGCTGGGCTTGAGGAAGAGATAAAGGAGAATGGGCTTAGAAACGCCGCGCTACTTAGTATCGCACCTACTGGTAGTATCAGTATTGTTGCAGGCACAAGTAGTAGCATAGAGCCATTCTTTGCACTAGCATATGTTAGAGTAGTCAGTGTTGGGACATTCATAGAGGTTGACAAGCTATTTCTCGAATACTTAAAGAAGTATGAGCTTGATGAGCCAGATGTCATTAAGGAGATAGCAAAAACAGGGATGATAGGCCATATACCCTTCATGCCACGTAGTCTCAAGAAGTTATTCAAGACCGCGCATGAAATAGAGCCTAAATGGCACATTATCCACCAGGCTGCTTGGCAACAATGGATAGATGCTGCTGTAAGCAAGACCATAAATCTGAGACATAATGAGAGCGTGAAAACTGTTTGGGAGTCATTTATACTAGCGTGGAAGCTTGGCTGCAAAGGCATAACGATATACAGGGATAGAAGCAAGAGTCAACAAGTGATATATGTTGGTATAAAGAGTAAAGAAGAACTAACCAGTGAGAGGAAAGAAAAGACTGAGGAGTTTATAGATAAGATCCCAGAAGCACTAGATAAGCAAGTAGCTAGTAGAGAGGCTAGGGATCAGAGGGAGACAAGAATAACACCTAAGAAGCTCCGGATAGGTAAAGAAGAACTTGTTGCAGTAACACAAGAATACTCCGGTGGATGCCCTACATGTGATATCTAAAAGAGTAGTTATCTAGACGCCAGATGTCTTGTTATCTATTACGCTTTCTTCTACCCTAGATCCTTCAAGAAGCTTTTTTATTCTATCAGCAAAGTCCTCCTCGTACGGCAGGCCTACAAATAATACTTCTCCATTAACAGCTATTGTTGGTACTGTGAGTACACCATACTTATCAGCTATGTCAGGGTTCTCGTACGCTTCAATAGTGTCGGCTACGATATTCTTCCTCCCATTCTTCCATGCTTCGAATGCAAACATGTTAGCCATTAATGCTGCATAAGGACAGTAAGGACATTGAGGAGTAACTATGACTTCTATGTATACATTGCCCTTTAACTCTTCTCTTATAATCCTCTTTGTGTTATCCTCGAGACCGCTTTCGCCTTCTGATATCCTGATTACAGTCTCGATAAAACCTCGAAGCTCTTCTCCTGCTGGTAGACCAGTGTATTTGATAACCCCATCAATTAGTGCTATGGTAGGTGTCCTCTTTATCCCGAATTTTTCAAACAGCTCGCTATTCTCCTCTTTTTTGATAATATGGAGTCTCAAGTAATGTTCTTCTTTCTCTACGGGACTTAGGTCTCTGAGCATCTTCATGAGCTTTACTGCTTCTCCACAGTACTCGCAATTTTCACTAATAAATACGTAAACGTCTACTGGTCTGGCCATGTCTCCTAATGCTTCTTTTATGGCAACACGTGTCTCTTTATCCAGATCTACAGAGATATAAGCCATGAGTAAGCCCTCCACTATACACTCCTTACGTTATCCGGGGAGATATGGTTATGCTCCTGCTAGCAGTCTGTGCGGGTGTGCTATATAAACGTTAACATTTATATATTTTACACCTGTTAATATAGTGTAGATGACCATGTCGGCAAGAAAACCCTTGCTTATGCCATGCGAGTTAGTAGCTAAGAACCTGTTGCCAGCGCTAAGAGCAGCGCTAGCAGTAATACTAGTTCGGGAGAAGAAGTTATCACCATACCATGTATCTAAACTACTGAACTTGACTCCTGCCGCAATATCCAATTACTTAGCTGGTCGCCGTGGAGGAAAATACGTGAGAGAATTATTGTCAGATGATGAGGTGAGAGACATGCTAATGCAAGTATCAGAGTTGCTAATATCAAATAGACAAGAATACGACAGTGTTCGTAGATTAGTGTGCAATATCTGCAAGAAGATTAGGGAGTAGGCACGGGATAATATTTGGTGTATAAAAGCTTCCTTTACGGTATCTTCTTAATACAATTTATCGCTCTATATGCACTAATACAATCCTTGTTTTCTATAACCATATAGCCTGCGCTCTTATTACCATAGGGTCCTCTAAGCATCGAGAATAAGGTGAGTACTCTACCCTCATGATTAGCTTTAAACCCGTGAAATGCTGGCTCATGTCCTCTAATTATTAATTCTAAACCCGTCTTCTCTAGGAAGATCCTAGTTATCTTTGGCCCCCAGAGCTTCCCAGCTCCTCTTGGGGAGTACGTCCAGTCTTCGATATCGTCCGTAGGATCATTCCATAATACTTCTTCGAGTAAATCTAGACTAGGAGGCCAACTAGTTGAACCAAGTATCTTGGTTAGAGAGTGTTCTCTCAAAGTCCTGTCTACTGGTATCCCTCCATGAACGAGTAGTATCTTGTTAGCATATATAGCTGCATATGGCAGGTTATCGAACAGTACTCGTGCTTTTTCATAAAGTTTTATAGCATCGCCACCGTATATCGATGAAAGTACTAGGGGGAAGTCGTGAGGATAAGGTTCGAGGCCCCGAGGAGGCTCGTGATTCCCTCTCAGCAATAGTATGTTGTCTGGATAAGCTTGTTTCAAACTAAGTAGCGTGGTTAATACCTCAACCTGATTACTACCTCTATCAATGTAATCTCCTAGAAACACCATATACCACTCATCCCTATTGCTAACATACTTCTCAGCGTTCCTTAGGATATCGCTCAGCGTTGTCATATCGCCGTGTAGGTCGCCGATAACTACTAAAGGATAATGCTCTGCTAAGACCACGAGGTTGTTTACGTATCTGCGTCTCTGGTCTTCAAGCAATCGTATTGTGTCATCAAGTAACTTGTTAAACTCGTTGTACGACGGTCCTCCCAACCATTGTTTTTCTACAAGCATACTATATCATCTACCCATCATCTACCCTATGTATAGTCCCTATTATAGCTTTATAGGTATAAAGATCTTCTCCCCTTTAACTCTGCTAGAAAAAGCGTGTGAGGGGACACTGGTATCTTCACGATATTGTACTCGGGAGGCAGCTCCTCGTACTCTCCTCTATACCATTTGTTTACCCGCAGTATCCTAAAACTAGTCCTGATTTGTGCTAGCAGTATTTGATCATAAGGATTATAGCCTATAATACTTGTCATAACCTCTTTTCCGCTATACTTAAAGAACATATCATATACTATGAGCTTCGAGGAACTTATACTTAGAATACTCGTCCTACGCAGTGTGAAAGATACAGGCACAGGTGGTGTAGATAATATGAGTGTCTTTATTAAAGGATCATGACCCGATATGTTACGATTCCTGCTTGTACTGATCCATACAGAAGTATTCTTTTCCAATACTAGTTTTATTACAGGAAAACCTATTTCTAGCCTAGTCGGCTTGGCAAAAGACACACATATTGAACAAATAGGTGTTTTCAAGCATAACCAGGGAGTACTCAGGACTATTCTTGTATCGGCTTCTACTTGTTTACATACTATTGAGAATGGATGTTGCCAGCAAATAGTATAACGAAGAGCATTGAGGCTTACCTCCATGTCTATATCTTCAAGTGCTCTGACTACTATGCTTTTATTATCAGGCTCCAAGATGAATAACTCGATATTATCCGTACTTACCCTATACACCCAGGTATCCAGGTGGGTTACAGCGTATGTTCTCGGCTTAGACAGGTTCTGCTTCGGCTTCACCAGTATTCTTTGATCACACATACCTAGGTCTATTTGGAGCCCTGTGTCATTATGCATTATGCCATCAGGAGCTGGTAGTTCCTTCTCAACCTCCCCTTTACATTTACCAGTTTTTCTCCGCACATGTATGCCCGGGTTACTGATTATGCTATAAGCATCTCCATAGTCCCTCCTAGTTATGCAACCCTCCATATCCTCTGTCTGAGAAAATACAATGCTTTTTAAATCATTGGGTATTGTTATTAGAAAACCTTCTCCCTCACGCAAGAGGCCCAGCGAGGATGCAGCTCTCTCTATCTCATCAGCTAGACTGGTGCTTAGAGGAAGCAGGCTTGGAAGCCATTGGCACTCAGTATATGGGTCTAGTGGTGTCTCGACATAGTAGACGGGTTTTCTGCTATGTGTGGCTTCAAGAGTAGTAATTATGCCTAGATACTCATCTACTATCTTTATTATCTTCTCTACGGGTGTCTCAATAACCTCTACGCCCAGCGAGTACAGTAGTTGGGCTAATCCATTATACCTTAAAATGTTAGGGGTAAAGCCGTGTTCTCTTAGGCTAAGTTTTCTAGGCATGTTTTTAAACAAGTATGCTAATTGGTTACCAGTAATGTTGTTACATGGGCTAGATACTAGTTTTAGAAGTATATTAGTCTCTTCAGCCGACAAGGCCCGCCCCTTTTACTCTTAGCCTAGCACTATCCTTAACACATTATATATATCTCCAGGCTGGCCTCTAGCAAAAATCCGTGTCCTACCATTCTCGACCTCGATATCGAGTAGGTACTCTAAGTCTTCTAGAGAACTAATATGTAGCGACTTCTGAGGAGCCAGTATGTGTAGGCTAAACAAGTTGTCGCCTAATCGCCTTATAGTCAAGAACATGCTAGTTTTAGAAGCTGTTAGCTTACTTATGCTTACTTCGTCTCCTCGTAGATTAACGTACTTCTCCCTACCCATGCTTATACTAAATCCTCTAGAGTGTAGGAAATCCAGTATTTCCTCAAACTCTTTGCTCATACAAGCATCACTCCCAAGTTCAGGCTCTTACTAGTAATCCTATGACCCAGCAAACTTATTAAGATAGAGGGTCGGGTCGAGGTAATCTCTTCATCTATTCACGGGGGGCAAGTGTCTTCATCCCCTCTTCGTGCTCAGAGGCTACCATTCACCACATCTAATGTTATTAATTCGGCAGCGGCCATTACCTCATTGCTATTAATCTATCTCTCAAGTATTTTGTAGCATAATGCCAGCTTATAAGCCATACCGCTACCATGATCAGCGATATTATCGTCTTAAATATTGATTCATAAAACCTGCTCTCAATAAAGACTATGTCCGTTCTCAATAATTTGAGTACAAGGATAACTACAACCATGAAGATGCTCCAGCCAATTATTATACTCGTTAATGGCACTATTATTGACCTGAGTACAACACCTACTCTGACTCTACTCTTGGTCATTTACACCTACTCCCTAAGCTAAGAGTATCTGCTCCATAAAATAGTATTATTTTTCCTTATCTCGATAACCCTGTGCAGAGGTATCATCGAGTCTTCAAGACCCTGACAAGATACTATCATAAAACCCCTACTTATCTTCTTGATACACTTGCCAGAGATAACTCTCTTACCACCAGGTGCTAGTCTATCAATAACTACTATGCTATACAGGTTCTTGTCCTGGGACCACACTATTCTATTAACCATGTCCTGGATAGTCGGTTTATTTTTAGGCAAAAATTCTTTACCTCTAATCCTGTTTACTCAGTTATGATGATGAATACTCCCGACACAGAGCCTCTCCCAGGTATATGATGTGAAGGCATTTGGCTGAAACCCTTTATACCACTTTATGCCGCCTTGTCTTCTAGCTTTCTAAGAAACTCTGCTAGTTTTTTCCTAACTATTTCCGAGACTGTCTTGCCATCTATTCTCCCCCTAACATGTGCCATTACTCTACCCATTAGGAAGCCCATGGCTTTCTCCTTCTTCTGAACCACCTTCTCCTTATTCTCAAGTATTATCCTTGTAACTAGCTCTTCAAGCTCGGGAATACTTAGTCTTCCGAGACCCAGATTCTTGATAGCATCTTCAATACTCTTCCCCGGGTTTTCGGCTAGGTATTTTAGTATCTCTGGTGCCGCTTCTTTAGCCACTGCTCCTTTGCTAATTGCAGCTACTAATTCCTCTATATGTCTGTCATCAATATTCTCAACGGGCACTCCCTCTCGGCGTAGGCTTCTCAGTGTATTAACAAAGATAGATGCAATGAATGTTGGGGAAACGCTTTCCTTGTAGTGTGAAGCAAGCTTCTCGAAGAGGTCTAGACGTACATCTACAAGTATTTCTTCTGCTAATTGTTTGCTTAATCCATATTCTTCTATAAACCGCTTAAGCTTAGCCTCGGGGGGTTCCGGCACGTATTTCTCGGCTTCTCTGATAATATCACTTGTTATCTCAAAGGGTGGTACATCGGTTTCCGGGTACATCCTAGCAGAACCTGGTTGCGGTCTCATATACCTTGTTGTACCATCGGGATTGGCAACACGTGTTTCTAAAGGAACACCTTTTAATGCCTCTCTAGCCCTCATGATAACTGCTTTTAGTGCCTTCACGGCTTTATCAGGCTTAGCAGCCACTATGACTATGGCGTCTCTCTCGCGGTCACCACCAAGAGTCTTGTACACTGCCTCTACCTCTTCCTCTCTTATACCGTATCCAGGCAACTCGTCTGAGT
>CAZCAU010000005.1:52935-61860 GCA_964496855.1 uncultured Desulfurococcales archaeon | reverse complement strand
GTGACAAAGAGGTAAGATGGGCCGCGCCTTATTATTACGAAATCCATTAATGCTGGAGCATATGCTGCGCCTCCGGCACAAGGCCCCATTATTAATGCTATCTGTGGAATAATACCGCTAGCTCTTACTATAGAGTAGAATATACGTCCGACACCATCTAGCGATGCTACTCCTTCTTGTATCCTCGCGCCACCCGAATCGTATATGCCTACTACTGGTGCACCAGTCTTTAATGCAAGCTTGTAGATATTAACTATCTTTTTGGCATGCATCTCGCCTATACTGCCACCCATGACTGTGAAATCTTCGGCAAACACGTATATTGGTCTACCATCTATCTTACCATAACCTGTCACCACGCCGTCTCCAAAGAACTTTATCTTGTCAAGCCCGAACTCTCTGCTCCTATGAATGACCATCCATCCTATTTCTTCAAAACTATCCCTGTCAAATAACAATTCTATACGCTCACGAGCGGTAAGCTTGCCTTTTGATTTCTGAGCTTTAATCTTCTCGGGGCCGCCGCCTAATAAGGCCTTCTTACGATACTCTTCTAGCTTCTTGAGTAAGCTATCCATATCTTCTCCTGTCACGATTCTTAACCCCAGGTTGGCCTCTGAGACCGTGGTTCAGGTCTTTTCACGGAGCTTTCCTCTACCTAGTAGCTCATGTGCACGTGCTAGGTGTCCCGCAGCTATAGCTGCTAGTAAGCTCAGCTCTCCTGCTAGCACTGCTGCTGCAATAATCTCGGCTAGTTTTAAAGCATTAGTACCTGGCGGATCACCGCCCCCGGCAACTCCTAGTATTGATAATGCCTCGCGCTGTGATGGAAGCCTAGTGCCGCCGCCAACAGTGCCTACCTCTAGGCTGGGCAGTGTGACTGATATGTATAGGTCTCCATTTTGTGTTACTTCTGTCCATGTGTACCCCATGCTGCTCTCAACGACCTGGGCAGCATCTTGTCCTGTAGCTAGGAATATTGCTGCTACGATGTTGGCAAAATGAGCGTTAAAGGAGAGGCTTCCGGCAACAGCACTGCCTAAGAGGTTTTTCCTTACATTAACCTCATGTATAGCTTCTGGTCTGGTTTTGAGAACCTCTTCTACAACACTTCTCTTTACTACAGATTCTGCTACAACGTATTTCCCGCGGCCAAAGAGCTTGTTAACCATGTTCGGCTTCTTATCAACACATAGGTTGCCTGATAATGCTAGGCATATTGCTCTCCCAGGATAATTGTTTTCTACGTACTCGCATACCTTGCTAGAAGCTATAGTAGCCATATTCATACCCATGGCGTCTCCTGTAGAGTAGACTAGTCTAGCCCATACATTGTTGCCAACAATGAATACTTGTACATCTCTTAATCTGCCATGCCTAGTGGTAGACTCTGCCTCCCTCTTAATAGCATCTATGTTCTCCTTAATCCAGTTTGCCAGCTTTACTGCTTCATCTATACTAGGTGTCCAGAATAATGGTGCACGCGTCATCCCGTCGCTAAGCACTCTAGTCTTAACACCACCACTTAGAGTAACAGCTCTGCACCCCCTGTTAACACTAGCTACAAGCGCGCCTTCCGTAGTAGCTAGTGGCACATAGTATTCTCCATTAGCATATCCCCCCAACACTCTGAGGGGGCCAGCAATACCTACTGGGACCTGGACAGCACCGATAGGGTTCTCGATATTCCGGCCTACGAGTTCTTCGAAATCTAGTATAGTTGAAGATATTGATGACAGGCTGATGCCAAGCTTCTTCTCTAAGAAAAGTCTTCTGGCTAGTGCCGCTGAGTTGCTGTTACCGAGCACCTTGTCTAACTCGTGAAGCTTTATCTCTCCTTTCTCGAGCATCTCAACAATCTTCTCTATATCATTCACAAACTATACACCCTTGGTTATTAAAAAGAGGAAAACTACTAACCCTTAAGAATTGGTCTAAACTTTAACGCGTAGTGTATTATACCTGTCTCGCCATCCTCGAGTACTCGTCTAAGAACTGCTTCTACCCTCATGCCAGTTTTCACATTCTCTGGATCAACATCTGTTAGCGAAGAGAATATCTTTGTCCCATCATCAAGCTCTATCAAGCCAACCACGAGTGGCGCGTATTCTTTGAAGCCAGAAGGCACGGTGTATATCACGGTATACGTTAGTAGCTTGCCAGTCTTTGGCAACTCTACGTCCACTAGCTCGCGTGACCCGCATGCTGGGCATACTGCTTTAGGCGGATAGTATCTTTTGCCACACTTCTTACACTCTACTCCTAGAAGCCTATAACGTCTTATTCTCTCCCTCCAAAATCTTGCAAGAGAGAGGTTCTGCGCCATGATTTCTCACCTCTTGAGTATAACAACCGATATAGTGCTTCCATGACCGCCTATGTTCTGGGTTAAACCAGTCTCGGCGCCAGATACCTTTACTCCTGGGAAGTCTCCTCTCAGTTGCAATGCTACCTCGGCTATCTGGTATACCCCGGTAGCTCCTACCGGATGTCCTCTAGACTTTAACCCACCGCTTGGATTAACTGTTGGTTTATCACCTGGGGCGAAACGTCCTTCATCAAGCATTTTTGCTGCCTTGCCTTTCTCTGCGAATCCTAGTGCTTCGAGACTTAAGACGGCCATTATAGTGAATGCATCATGTAACTCAACTACATCGATATCTTTGACGGGGATCCCTGCCATACGAGAAGCTTTCTCAAGCGCCTTCCTCGAGGCATATAGGTCGTCTAGCTCAAAGCGTGATGCTAGATCAACACTATCAATAGATAAGCCTATACCCGCAACCTCTACTGGTGTATCGCTAAGCTTCTTGGCATAATCTTCTGATGCTAGCACCACAGCTGATGCTCCATCACCTATTGGTGCACTATCTAGGAGTCTTATGGGATCGGCTATTATCTGCGATGCTGCTACCTGTTCTTTACTAATTTTAAATCTGAGCTGGGCATAGGAATTCTGGGAGCCGTTTTCGTGCATTAGCACGGGCCACGAGGACATCTCTTCTCTGGATACACCATACTTCTCCATGTAGTATCTCATAACTAGCGCGTTTAAGCCAACGAAGCTGGCACCGTAGAAGAGCTCGTATTCTGCATCAGCTGCTTGTGCTAGTGCCCGTGTAACCTTGTCTGTGTTGTAATCAGTCATCTTCTCTACTCCGCTCACGAGCACTATGTCTGCTAAACCCGATGCTGCGATAGAGTAGCCAGTATAGAATGCTGCGCCTCCGCTCCCGCAAGCAGCTTCTACTTTTAAAGCAGCTGCACCGCGTAGACCTATATAGTCTGCTAGCAGAGCTCCTAGACTATCTTGTTCTTGAAGAGAACTGCTCATCATATTGCCTACTACTACTGCTTGTGGCTTCTCCCCGCCTATCTCATCAATGGCTTTTAATGCTGCTTCCGCGAATAACTCGCGTAAACCGAGATTGTAGTGACGAGCTATTTTCGTCATGCCTACTCCTACTATGAAGACCCTGCGCATGATTATCTACCTACACGATTCTTTTTATAATCCTGCGGTACTTCGAGTATAATCCGTAGTCAACATAGGTCTTCCTATTAATGTAATCATCAACTTTTAGCGCCTTGCCTTGCCTATCCAGTATCTTCTCTGTTACAACAATACTATAAGCATCAGCACCAGCACCGCTACCAAATGGTGCTACGAGTATGCGTTGCCCAGGCCTGGCAATATCCAGTATTCTGGATAACCCTGTTAATGCTGATCCATTATACGTGTTCCCTATGTATGGTGTTAGAAGACCAGGGAGTATCTTTTCTTTTGGAAAACCCAGTCTCTTACCCACTCTTAGGGGAAACGTGCCGTTTGGTTGATGAAATACTGCGTAATCGAAGTCTTCCGGTTTCAACCCGGTTTTCTCAAGCAAGCTGGTTACAGCACCTATTATGTGTGTAAAGTATGCTGGCTCGCCAGTAAAGCCCTCACCGTGTAAGGGGTATGGTTGTGGATCCCTACGCCAGAAGTCGGTAGTATCGGTTACGTAGCTATGAGAAGCCTCAATTATTGCTACTGCTTCGTCAGCTGGTCCTATGATGAATGCTGATCCCCCGCTTGACGCGGTATACTCTAGGATATCTCCAGGATTTGATTGTGAAGTATCAGCACCTATTGCTAGTGCGTACTTCATCATGCTTGAGGCTACAAGTCCTATTGCTGCTCTAAGACCCTCGCTCCCGGCTCGGCAAGCAAACTCTAGGTCTGATGCCATCGTGTGCGGTGTTATACCTAGTGCTTCAGCAATTATTGTTGCTGATGGCTTAACAGCATATGGTTTAGACTCTGTCCCGAAGAATACTGCGCCTATGTCTTTAGGGTTTATCCCTGCTCTTCTTAAAGCATTAAGCGCTGCTTCATACCCTATTGTTATCGCGTCTTCATCGCGTCCACCAATAGCTTTCTCATACATTCCTAGTCCTTTCTCTGTCCCTGGAGCAAAACCCCATATTCTTGTGAACTCCTCTGCTCTTATCCTGTACATGGGTATGTATGAGCCCCAGCCTATTATACCAGTAGATGATTCAGGGTATTTACCGAGGAAGCTAAACATCTGTTATGCACCGGTATCATTGTTTTAACATTTATCGGTACTCTATGAGAGGCTGTAATGAGTATAAAAACTTAACCACTATTGTTTTAAACATTATTCGACAATAGTCTAATTAGCCATAGTACGTCGTAACGCTATGCTTTAATTACGACAACTACTATTAATGTTTCTAAAATCCTAACCAGTGAGACCCGCGTATTACTGATGGGAGACCAGGTATGTACTTAAAGACTCCTGAATTAAAACTCGCCGATCTCATCCGCGACCCTAATAACAAGATTTTATGGATACCATATCATAACGTAGTCTTTACACTCCTAACTCCCCAAGCAAGAAGACAAAAACCAAAACAAGTATCAGTAGACGCTTACTTTACAGCAAAGCTACAGGATCCGATAAATATGCCACTAATGCTTAGAGCATATGCTAAAAACACTAGTAGCTATAAGACACTAGAGTCACATATAGTGCTCCAACCACTAATACATGATCCTAGAGAAACGCTCTACAAGATAGCTATGTCTTACAAGGATATCGAGAAAGCTTATGAGAAAACAATAGATGAGTGGGTGAAGATGAAAGAAGAGGAGAGGCAGAGAGAGCAAGGAGGACTAAGAATTCTCAAGACGTTATCAGAGAACATGGCAAGACTATTCTATGGGGGAGGAATAGCTGAGACTATGCGTAGGGGGGTAAAGCGTGTTGAAGAACGCGTGAGAACACCAAAGTATATTGAGTACAAAATAGCTATGAGCCTGCTAAAAGAAGTATTCGGGAGTAGTATTGAGGAAAGGAGTCCTAACATAATATTGTTGTCATCAGAGACTATATGGAGGCCTTTCCAGATAGTCATAGAGAACAACCAGATAGTGTTTATCGACTTAGTTGATAAAAAGCCTCGTAAGGATAAGATATACACTAGTTTACAGAAGAGGGATAGTGGTTTTAGGAATGCTCTAGAAGAGATAGGGTTTTCTAAAATTTTCTAAATTAACTACTTGATAATGACCTGTATAACCAGCATGCAACATAATGTTCTCTTGAGACCTCGTAGTATGGTGGTATCTTCTTGGTACATAGTTCTGCTAGCTCCTCCTTCTTCTCCTCGTAAGCGAGGCATCTTGGATGGAACCTGCATCCAGGCGGAATGTTAACAGCACTCGGTACTTCTCCTTTTATGGGTACTTTTCTTATCTTCTTCTTATTACTGGGATCAGGCTCTGGGATTGCTGCTACTAGTGCCTTAGTATATGGGTGCTGCGGATTCTCTATGAGTTCGCGACCGTCTGCTAGTTCTACTATCTTGCCTAGGTACATTACTGCTATTCTGTCACAAATATACCTGGCTACTGCTAGGTCGTGTGTTATGAATAAAAATGTGAGCCCGTACTTGTCTCTGAGATTTAGGAGTAGTTCTAGAATCTCTGCTCTTATAGATACGTCTAGCATTGATACAGGCTCATCTGCTACTATGAAGCTCGGGTTTAGGATTAATGCACGTGCAACTGCTACTCTCTGCCTCTGGCCACCGCTTAGTTGGTGCGGGTAACGGTTCATGAACTCTTCTGGCGGGATGAGCCTGACAGCTTCAAGAGTCTTTGCTACAAGTTCTTCTCTCTCACTACTAGTAGATGCTAGTTTGTGAATAATCAATGGCTCTTCTACAATGTTCTTTACAGTAAACCTAGGATTCAGGCTACCAAAGGGATCCTGGTATATCATCTGGATCTCTTTTCTCAGAGGCTTGAAGTGTTTTAGCTTTATACCAGCAAGGTCTACAAAGCCATCTTTGTCTTTTATCCCTATGGAATTTAATTCTTTGAGCGTCTCGTCCTTCGGCTTGAAGAGTATTGCTCCTCCATGTATTGGCACGAGGCGTAAGAGTGCTTTGCCTGTTGTCGTCTTGCCACAGCCACTTTCTCCGACAAGACAGAAAATCTCTTTTCTACGGATATCAAATGATACCCCGTCAACTGCTCTCACGTAACGTGGTGGCTTGAAAGTAAGTGTCTCTATAATGCCCCGTCTTAAGGGAAAGTATACTTTTAGATCTTCTATTATCATTAACGTGTCTTGAGTTACACGACGCATAAGCATGTTGTTCTCCTCAGCCATGTCATACCCACTCTCGGACTACACTATTATTCTACGATACGAGATTATAAGATTCACTTTTTAGCAAGAAGCCAGCAGGCAACTTTATGCCCCGGCTCTACTTCTATTACTGGTGGCTCCTCCTTCTTGCATATATCCTTAGCGAAGGGGCATCTAGGATTGAATCTACACCCGGGTGGAGGCATTTTCAGATCAGGCGGTGCTCCAGGGATGTAAATTAACTTCTCGATAGGTCCTCGTAGTCTTGGTATTGCTTTGAGCAATGCCTGTGTATATGGATGCTGTGGATTTAAGAATATATGTTCTGAACTACCTATCTCGACTATTTTACCAGCGTACATTATTGCTACTTTGTCTGCAAGCTCAGCTATTATGCTGAGATCGTGCGTTATCAGTATGATGCTCATATGAATCTTCCATTGCAGCTCCTTTAATAAGTTAAGGATCTGTGCCTGGACAACAACATCGAGAGCTGTTGTGGGCTCATCAGCTATTACTATATCTGGGTTAAGAGCTAGAGCCATAGCGATAACTACTCTCTGTTTCTGACCACCACTTAACTCATGGGGGTAGCGATCAACCATTCGCCTCTCTAACCCTACTAGCTCGAGAAGCTCTTCTGCGCGTTTGATAGCTTCTTCTTTATTCATACCAGCATGGTATATCAGGGGCTCCGCTATCTGGTAGCCAACCGTATAAACAGGTGTGAGAGCATTCATTGCTCCTTGGAAAACCATGCTAATTCTCTTCCACCTGACTTTCTTCCTAACCTCAGACTCGGAGAGTCTTGCTATATCAATACTCCCGTCTAGAATTATCTTTCCATTAACTATCCTGCCCGGCGGGGGTACTTGGTTTAAGAGAGACCATGCAAGTGTTGATTTTCCACAACCACTCTCACCAGCTATTCCTAGCACTTCGCCCTTCTCTAGCTCGAAGCTCACATCATCGACAGCTTTTACTATACCTCTGAGTGTGTAGAAATATGTCTTTAAACCCTCTATTCTGAGTAGTGTCATGTTTTTCACAGCACCCGGGGGGTCTAGTCTCTTTAATATCTCGCTATGGTATAAGAAAATATAGTATTAAATCTTGCGCGTAGAAGCCTATATGTAAAAAATAATTAAAAATATATGGTTTATGGGGGGTGTGTTATTTGAGGTTTTGTCTTGTATTATCCTAGCTTCTCCTACCAGCCAGGTACGCTAGAGCGCCTACAACTATTATTGCTATTACTGCTCCAGCAATTACTGATCCTGGAGTCTTAGTCACGGTTGTAGTTACAGGTGATGTCACTGTTGGTCCGGGCACTGTTGTTGTCTCTGTATGAGTGACTGTCTCAGTATGTATTTCAGTGTGTGTAACGGTCTCTGTAACTACTACTGGTGTCACACTTAGTGTGCCATAGTATGTAGACGGCTGTGAGTAGCCTACAGGATAAGCTAGCACTGCTAAGATATAGTCTCCCGGTAGTAGACATGGACATCTAGGTAGCGAAGCCGTGTATACACCGTCACCCTCATACTTTATGTCTAGGAATGCTGCCTCATAAGTTTCTAGGTTGACCAGTAATCCATAGACCTTAGCGTGCTCAGGGTCTACTGGCTGTCCTTCTATTGTTAGAGTCAGCTGTGCTACTGGTGTTCCAGGCACTGCTTCTACTACTTCAGCTGCTATAGCCTCTAGATCTATGACTCTAGGCCTCATCTCCTCAGCCAGGACCGCGGGGTCTACTGGGAAGTCTGGTACCCTCTCGAGTGTTATGACATCGTTTGTTGCATCATAGTCTGCGACCATGAATGGTCCTACACCGACTACTAGCTGGTGATAGTTGGTGTAGAAGTTCACTAGGTTCTGTACTCTAGTATTCCACTCATCCTCTGTCAAGTATCCTAGGTCTATCAGCTGCTGCACCCAGTCAGGGGTGTCGCCCTCTAGCAGGCTTAATGCTTGTTCGCATAGGTCTGTGCTTAACAAGTGTATTTGCGGCTTACCAGTTGCCTCGCTCTCTTCGGGTGTGAATGTAGCTATACCGTTAAGAGCTAGCTCCTCCATAGCAGCGTATAGCTCTAGCGGGAAGTTGCTCCATACATCTACTATCTGTGCTATCATTCCGTCATCCACGTGCGAGAAGTCTGTGTACACTTCTACTGCTGTATCGTTGAGTATTCTTATAGCCTTGAATGTTGCCAAGAATGTAGCAAAAAGTAAATCAACAATGATGATTCAGAGTGAAAGC